>JBGPHB010000823.1:0-3141 GCA_041484155.1 Bryobacteraceae bacterium | reverse complement strand
GGCCGCATTGAAAACTATATCGTTCAAAACGAGGTCATGCGCGTCGAAATACTGCGGCAGCGGGCTGAAGCCCGCTGCAGGCTAAAGCCTGCCCCACAAGTTTATAACACAGTAGCAGTAAGTAACTACCGGCTCGTTAATGTGTTGTGAGCGCCCCGGAAGTTTTCACGGCTTCTGACGCTTGCGGTTATCAAACACTGGTAAGTGCGCGAGAATGAAGTTGGTATGGCGAATGATACGCTAACCGGGGGCTCGGTCGGATTTTTCACGATCTTCGGCGTGCCGATCCGCCTCCACTTCACGTTCCTGCTGTTGCTCGTCTTCCTGCTGTTCATCGGAATCGGCGAGCGGCAGTCCGGGGCCAGCACGGCCATTTACATCCTGGCGTTGTTCGGATCGGTCCTGCTGCATGAACTGGGCCATGCGGTGGCGGCGAGGTACTTCGGAATCCGCACGGTCGAGATCGTGATGTACCCCATCGGCGGCATATCGCGTCCGGATCGGCCGCCGAAGGCTCGCGAAGAGTTGTGGATCGCCATGGCGGGACCCGTGGTGAATCTGCTGATCGCCGGAACAATCGCATTCTGGTCGTGGCAGGGGAATCGGCTCGCGCCGATTTCCGAGCTGCTGCAGCCAACCGACGCCAACCTGGCGCAGCGGATCGGTGTGGGCAATCTGATCCTCGCGATGTTCAACCTTTTGCCCGCCTATCCGATGGATGGCGGACGCGTGCTGCGCTCGCTGCTGGCGCGCTGGCGTCCGGAAGATGAAGCCACCAAGATTTCGGCGGCAACCGGGCAGGCGCTAGCGGTCGGCTTGGGACTTTTCGGCCTGCTGTCAGCCAACTTCATGCTCGTGTTCATCGCCATGTTCGTCTACCTGGGGGCGCAGCAGGAAGGTGTTGTCGCTAGAGGACGCATTCTCACGGTAGGCTTTCCGGTGCGCGCCGCCATGGTCACCGATTTCCGCACGCTGCAGCACGGCGATACGATTCGGGACGCGGGCAACCTGCTGCTGGCCACATCCCAACAGGATTTTCCGGTGATGCATGGAGGCGGCGTGGTCGGCCTGCTGACACGCAGCGCGCTGATCCGCGCCATGCTCTCGCAGGGGCCTGACGCCTATGTGGCGGGCGCCATGGACCGCGATTTCGTTCGCGTCCCGCCGGAGATGGATCTTTCCGAAGCGTTCGCCAAATCAATCCGATCGTGCACGCTGGTGATGGAAGAAGACACCCTGCTCGGACTGCTGACGGCGGAGAACCTCTCGGAGTTTCTCATGCTGCGGCAGATCAACTTCATTCAAGGAAAGAGCCGGGCGACTTAATTTTGCGAACCTCATTAATGCATCGCGTGGCCATCGTTGGGGGCGGCTTCGGCGGACTCCTCGCAGCCAAGGGACTGGCGCGCGCGCCGGTTCAGGTCACGCTGGCCGATCGCCGCAACTTTCATCTGTTCCAACCGCTGCTCTATCAGGTAGCCACGGGGGGACTCTCGCCCGGAGAGATCGCCTCGCCCCTGCGCCACATCCTGAGCGGCGCGCGCAATACCAGCGTGTGGCTGGCGGAAGTTACGGACATCGACGTGGACGCGCGCAAGCTGATTCTGGACGGCCGCGAGCTGCCGTACGACACGCTGATTCTGGCCGCCGGATCGCGCAATTACTACTTCGGCAAACCGTGGCAGGACGCTGCGCCGGGCCTGAAGTCGATCGAGGATGCGACCGGGATCCGCAGCCGCATTCTGCGCGCCTTTGAAGCGGCCGAGATGGAAGCCGACCCCGAAAAGCGCCGCGCCTGGCTCACCTTCGTGCTGATCGGCGGCGGTCCGACGGGCGTGGAGCTGGCGGGCGCCTTGGGCGAGATCGCGAATGACACGCTGCGGCACGACTTCCGCAGCATCGATCCGGCAGAGTCCCAAATCCTGTTGCTGGAGGGATCGGACCGGATACTGTCGGGTTTCCCGCCGGATCTGTCCGAAGCGGCCGAACGGCAACTGATTCGACTGGGTGTCCGCACGCGGACCAAGGCGCTGGCCACCGATATCGACTCGACCGGCGTCACGATTCAGGTAGACGGCGCGGAGCAACGAATTCCGGCCCATACTGTGCTGTGGGCAGCCGGCGTGCAAGCGTCGCCCCTGGGCGCGATCCTGAAAGCCCGGGCCGGGGCCACGCTCGACCGCTCAGGCCGCGTGATGGTCGAGCCGGATCTAAGCGTGGCGGGACATCCCGAGATCCTGGTCATCGGCGACATGGCGCATTTCGACCAGGACGGAAAGCCGTTACCGGGCGTCGCGCCAGTAGCCATGCAGCAGGGATCTTACGCTGCCAAGCTCATCAAGAAGCGCTTGCGAGGGGACGCTATTCAGCCGTTTCACTACTTCAATAAAGGGAATCTCGCCACGATCGGACGAAGGGCCGCCGTCGCCGACTTCGGTGTTGTCCGCTTCTCGGGCGGGCTCGCCTGGCTGACGTGGCTTTTTGTTCACCTGATGTATCTGGTGGGATTCCAGAACAGGATTCTCGTGCTGATCAAGTGGGTTTTCGATTACGTGACGCGCAATCGAGGCGCGAGGCTGATAACCAAGTAAGAGGATGTCGGATTTCGGATGTCGGATTTCGGTTGATTCCGGGGCCGTCACAAGTTTGGGTAGCGCCGCACGCACACCCGAAATCCGAAATCCGACATCCGAAATCCTCTTCGCGGTTATTGTCGAATTCTTCCGTCGCGAGACAACCGCATCTTCCGGCCTCTCCATTCGACGGTGTCGCCGGATGACCCGGCGATCCAGATGGCGAACCCCCATAAGTCCCGCAGCGGCATGAGAAACCAATACCGCAGAACCTGGCGATCGCCAAGTACACCCCAGCCAACCACGAGCCCCGTCGCCATGCGAACGGCGATGACCGCCAGCGCGATCCACCCATATCCCGCCGCCACCGCTACCAACGACCAGAACGCCGCTTGTGTGGCCAGGTAGCCGTAATAGCCGGCGGTCCGCGACACCCGGATCGTGCGCGACCAGCGCAGTTGATGCCGCCATACCTCGCCCCAGCTTGCGCCCGACAGGTTCGTCTCCACCGCTACCTTCGACAGCACGACGCGATAGCCCAGCCGCGCGATGTGGGCGCCGAGCTGGT
>JBGPHB010000822.1:0-3144 GCA_041484155.1 Bryobacteraceae bacterium | reverse complement strand
TGGTGAGTGCGGCGAGCGAGCGCTGCACGGTCTGCGGCCATCGCCAGCAGGACGCGGAGTTCGGCTTCTTTCAGGGTGGGTGCGAGCTGCGCGAGCTGTTGTAGGGCGGCTGGCCAACTGCCGATAATGGATATTATGTAAACTCATTGGTACTGGGTCAGAGTGAATACAGAAAATCCTGCCACTTCTTAACGGGTGGCTTGTTCCCAGTTTTTCACAGTCGGAAGCGCTTTGATGGACTTCCCCGCCTTCTGCTCGGCAAGCCGTAGCTCGTAGAGGCTCTGGAGATTCAACCAAAACTCCGCAGTCGTACCGAAGAAATGAGCAAGGCGCAAGGCCGTGTCGCCGGTGATCGCTCGTTGGCCGTTCAGAATCTCCGTAACGCGGTTGGTGGGTACTTGGACCTGACGCGCCAGCGCGGCGGCGCTCATACGGAGGGCTTCCAATTCCTCGGCTAAGTGTTCCCCTGGATGAATCGCGGTCGTCGCCACAGCGTTCTCTCCTTAATGATAGTCAACGATTTCCACGTTCAAATGGACCTGGAGCGCCTTGGGGCCATTCGAAGCAAATTCGCCACTGGTCGTTGACGCGGATGCTGTACTGGCCCCTGCGATCACCGGCCAATGCCTCAAAACGGTTGCCCGGCAATACGGCGAGGTCTTTCAGTAACACCGGCGGCGGGTCGTTTAAGAACGTATCGATGGTGTCGACTCCCAGGCTGAAGCGCGTAGAATCGAGTATGCGCAGCACATCGTTGCGTTTACTCTCCTGAGATTGGATAGACGTAGTGGGACGGAAAAAGGTCAAGCGAGGCACGCGCACAAGAGTGATGGCAGCCAAGGATTTTCGCCTCGCCCGCGAGATCGACTACATCCAACGCCACGCTGCTCAGCACGACGGGCGCCTCGTGACCGTCGGGCCGCTCATACTGTTCTCAACAGAGACCGATGATGCCTGGCTGCTGGATCGCGACGATCACCTCGCTGCCCGCCTGGCGCGGGATGGCGATCCCGAATCGATCTACTTTGAAGAAACCGATACCAACTTCGCAATTGGCTGGAAGGGCAGCTACCGCATCGAAGAGGATGTCTTCGTCTACATCGACAAGGACGCCGGGCGAATTGTCGCTATCATGGGCTACCCCACCTCGTGCCTTACTTGACTGGTTCTTACTTTGTCCAATCTAATACACGCAGGCCACGGACCCTCGAGAATTCCTTCGTGTTGTTGGTGACCAAGACCGCGCCCCGACTTAACGCCGTGCCGGCAATCAGCACGTCCATCGGGCCGATCGACATCCCGCGAGCCTCTAAGTCGACGCGGGTTCGGGCTGACTCCCGCGCTGCTTCGTGGTCGAACGGAACCTGATTGAGGTTGGCGATAAGCTCGGAAGCAACGGCGCGGCGGCGCGGAGAACCCATTTTGAGCGTTCCATATTCGATCTCATAGGCGACCACGCTGGGGATTGAGAGTTCCCGGGGAGACGCACTCAGGAACCGCGCGACCACGGATTCCCTTCCTCTCAAATAATGTATGAGAGTATGGGCGTCCAGCAGGATCATTCGATAGTCTCCCGGCGCGCGTCCCGGCCGTAGCCCTTACGGATCTCTCGCAAGCTTGGAAAATCGGGGAGCGCGCCGGCTGCATCCAGCACGCCCTTGGGCCACGTATCGGCAAGCCTGTGCACCACTTCTTCAGCAATCCAGCGGCTGACTGACGTTCGCTTCGCCTTGGCCGCCTTGCGAGCCTTGGACTCGACATCATCAGGCAGGTAGATCGTGATCTGCGCCATATACTATACAGTATACTATCTTCGTAATCATGGCAGCGTGTAGGTCAGCCCCCTCGTCAAGTGGAACGAATTCTTCCGGAAGCCCGGTGGTGGGTCGTTCAAGAAAGTATCGATGGTATCGACCCCCAGGCTGAAGCGCTTGTAGACCGGGATCGTCAGCCCCGCGCTTCCGACCGCCGAATACGCGTGTGCGTTGTTCAAGGGGCCGCCCCCGTAGGACTGCTGTAAATCCAGGCCCTGGGAAAAGTTATGGTCGTAGGCCGCTTGCCCGAAAGCATAAACCCGCGGAGTGAAGTACTGGTCGCGCTCGGCGCCGGCGTGCGAAACGCTGAGGTCGAGCGTGGTGCGGTCGCGCGCGTCCAGCCAGTCCTCGGTCGGAATTGCCCGCACCAGGCTGGTACCGCCGGTAAACGTCCGGCTCATGTGCGACCTTCGCCAGATCCTCCTTCCTATGAAGCCTGACGTCGTTTTGAATGACCGCGAAGGGTTGCGAAGAGGGGTGGCCGATGAGCTTTTCGCCGTTGGTGAAAGTTAGCGTGTCAGGTTCCGGCAGTGCCGTGAGGCTGGCGGCGAGAGCGAGTGCGATCGCGAACCCCCGGACGAGAGGACTGCACGCGCGCCTAAAGCCCCGCCCGTCAGGGCGGGGTTCCTCGGGATCGCGTCGATTGAATGGTCTTGAGGACATCTGCATAGCTCTGAATCGCTCCGTGGACCGGCACATCCTTATCTACACGCAGATTCCGTTGCTTAAGGTTCCACATGAAGTTATCCGCCCAAGGATGCTGAATCCAAGTGGAATCGTAAAGGTCAGCCTGCACCAGCATGCGATCGCGCGGCACATAGGCGAACAAATTCGTCCCCTCGCGAGGGTTGTCCTTCACATGGTAGAGATGCACTTCCAAGGACTTGTCTTTCAGCGTCAATTCTTCGTCCACAGGCTCGATCTTGACCGGCTGCGGGTTCTTCGCCAGCGCATCCGGGACGATGGAGTGTTTGCGCGCGACCAACTCTTTGAAGAATTCGACGTTTCCACGGTACGTGATAATCGTCAGACCCTCAGCGACGGCCACCCGCAGACCGCCCGAGTGATCGAAATGATGATGCGACACGATCGCCTGCGTCAGCGGCTTCCCCGGCCTGAGCGTACGGGCTTTGGCAATCACCGCCTGCGACCGCGCCTGGTTGAGCGGAGCTTCGAAGAGCGTCAGATGGTCGTCGAATTCGAATACGACGCTGCGATGGTTTCCCGAACCCGCCAGCCACCAGATTCCCTTCCCGACCTCTTCGGCCGTCACAACTACGGGTGGTGCCGCGGGTGGATTCGCCAACTTCACGCCATCTGGAGCAGACAG
>JBGPHB010000821.1:0-3146 GCA_041484155.1 Bryobacteraceae bacterium | reverse complement strand
CAGAATGAACAGCTCGCCCCCGTGCAGCCCGCCGGTCATTTCGTCGAACTTCGCAAATCCTGTGCTGATGCCCTTCAGCCGCTGGCTCGGATCGAGAAACGCGTTCACTCCGCCGGGAAATCTCTCGACGATGCTCGCGGGCGATAACAACTGGTCGCGCGTGCGCCCCTCGCCGAGCTTCAGCAGCGACTCTTCGGCGCCAGCCAGGATCTCGTCCGGCTCGTCCTCACCAACCAGACACCGGTCGATCAACTTCTGCGCGCTGAAAATCAGCTTCCGCAGCGTCGCTTTGTCCTTGACGATGCGAACGTAGCTGTCGAGGTTGGAAATCTCCGGCAGCCCTTCGTCGAGGGAGATCAGGTAACTCAGCCCGTCGATCGATTCGAGCTGGCCTTGCTTCATCAGCTCGTCTGCAACGGTAACCCGATCGATCTTTTGACCGGCGCTGTACAGATCCTTCATCCGCGCGAAAATGCGGCGGTGCTTCTCCAGACTGAAGTCTTCGGAGTCGATCGCGCCGGCGACTTGCAGGTACACCGCGTCGTTCAGCAGAATCGAGCCGAGCACAAACCGCTCGGCGTCCAGATTTGCGGGAAGACCTTTCGCCAATGCCAGATCAGTTGCAACCATTGAAAGCGACCGTACTACATTACCGGCTATGCACCGCGCGAGCAAACCTTTTTTTCACCGTTTGCTTGGCCACAGTTACCCTCTTCAAATCCCTGTGGAGAACGGCGAAAATCCCGCGCACGCTAACTGGCTGACACGGAACGGCCACGATCCGTTTTCCACAGATGCTCCTCGAAACAGGAACCTGCTATTTTGTTTTACACCAATCCGGGGTGGGATGCAAAGGCTGGAATCGCATTTTACGCAAAGACGTAAAGGCGCCAAGAAGACAGCGGCGGTTTCTTCTTTGCGAACTTTGCGTCTTTGCGTGAAATAAGGTCTACTTCGTGTCCGCCGCAGCCGCCGGAACGATCGTCGCCGACAGGATTCGGTCCAGGTTCGGGAAGCTCTTGTCCAGGTACGCCTTCCCCAGTTGCCTCACACGCCCCTGATCCGGGCCACGTCCTTGAGGCGCACCTTCTCCGTATCCGGCGTAGAGCTTGTCGACTACGCTCATCCCCTCGATCACTTCTCCGAATGGCGAAAACCCTTGCGAATCCAGGTTCCCGTTATCACCGAAGTTGATGAACATCTGAGTGGTGCGTGTGGTCGGCCCGGCCGTGGCGAACGTGATAAAGCCGCGCTTGTTGCTCTTGGTAACCGGATCGTCCTTGAGCCGGGCGCTTTCCCATGCCGCAGCCACGTCCGGCTTCGCGCTGATGCCGAACTGTACCATGAAGCCGGCGATCACCCGGAAGAACGCCGCATCCGTGAAAAAACCCGACCGTACCAGGTTGTAAAAGCGATCCGCGCCGAGCGGCGCCCAAGACCGCGTCACCTGTATGACGAAGTCCCCCTTCGTGGTCGTGAACTTCGCCTGGAACGTCTGCGGCGCTCTCGCCGCCAAAGTTGACGGATTGAGCAAATTCGGCTGCGGGGGCTCGGTTTTCGTCTGGGCCAGAGCCACGCCGCCTATCAACACTGCCAAGAGAGTTTGTCTCATAGTCGTCTTTCATAATACTATCTCTGCCCGCGAAACCAAAACTCATGGCGCTCCATCCACACTCTTGCTCCTCTGAACTTCACGCCCTCCGCCTCCAGCCGCAATCGCTGCTCCGCCCCGGCCGCTCGCGGCAACAGGATTTTTCCGCCAGCGCCCAACACGCGATGCCACGGCAGCCTTCCATCCGTTCCCCGAAGCGCCCACGCAACCTGTCTCGCCGATCCCGGAAAGCCCGCCGCCCGCGCGACCGCGCCATAGGTCGCCACCTTCCCTTTGGGAATCTTCGCCACCATCTTGCGTACTTCGGGAAACACTCAGCCATAGTGTAGACCGCCAGGGAGTGAGACGTGGGGCAGCCAGTCATGGCTGCGAGCCGGCCTCCAGGCCGGCTTTCTTGTCCCGAAGCTAGAAGGAGATATTCACGATCCGGTCCGAGCCCGCCTCCGCCCGGACCATGATGTGCAGATTGTTCTGCGCCGCATCGTGCCACCAGGTGCCCGCCCGGAGCAGCGCCCGCTCACCGACCTTCCGATACATCGTCGATTTTTCGCGCACCCCGCGCGCCGCCTTGGTGTGATGAAGCACCCACTCGTACGTCCGCCCCACCTGCGACTCGATCTCGACGCGAACGTATTTTCCCGCCGGCGCCGCGTGAAATTGCGAGTTTTCGTTCGCCTCCGGCTCCCACAGAAAAAACTCTGCCCCGAGCGAAGGAAAATAGTGCAGCTCCATCTCCGCTCCAACCGCCAGCGGCACAATCCATCCGTTCCGCACGAACATCGGCACTCGCCCCGCGGGCGCATCCACCTCCACTGCCTGATTGCCTTTGTACTCCGTGTTGGTGCGCAAGTCCGTCCACAAACCGCGGGGCAATTCCAACCGGCGGCGTCCACCCGGACCCACAACCGGCGCGAGCAGCAATTCGTCCCCCAGCATGAACACGTCCGCTTGCTCTTCCAGCTTCGTGTCTTTTGCGAACTGCAACTGCAGCGCCCGGATCAGCGGGATACCGCGGTCGTGCGCCTCGCGCAGGTAGGTGGTCAAATACGGCTTCCAGGCATCCCGATCGATGCGACCCTCTCCGGAACTCCGGTAGACCACCGGGAACATCGCGCTCAAATCCGCCGCCCGTTGCTTCACGTCGCTTGGAGCCGTGTCGAAGGATGCCAGGTCCAGCGCCGGATACAACACTGCCGAGAGGCTCCACTGGTTCAGCGTCCGCACCAGCGATCGAAGCGCCTCCCACGAATCGCGCACGGCCGTAGGCAGCGGCGTTGCCTGCTTCGGCAGCCGGCTCACCGGCAGCACATTCAATGCCGTTACCTCCGTTACCCCTGCTACGGTCAGGTGTTGCTCGAGAATCTCCTTCGGCATGGGCCCGTAGTAGAACGCGTACTCGACCGAGCCCGCGCCAGGCACATTCACCACGCCGCTCGCCATGTCGAAGATGCTCCCGGTCAGCGTGAGCCACGCCTCCTGGAACCCCCAGAACGGGCCGAACGCCCGGCCGACCCAGGTGTAGAACCCGCCATTG
>JBGPHB010000820.1:0-3150 GCA_041484155.1 Bryobacteraceae bacterium | reverse complement strand
CGATCAGCCCGTGCGGCTCGTCCGTAGGGCAGAACACTTCCGTCGAACGATTCACGGGAAGGTAGTGTTTGTTGGGCATCGAGAGGCGGATCTGATCGATATGCTCGCACTGCTCCAGCACCGCTTCACCGATCGCGTACAGCGTGTGCTGGACGGATTTGCTCTCGTGCTCGGCAAACGTATCCGTGATCAGTTTCATCACCGCGTGCCAGGACGCAGACCAGGAAACATCCTCGCTGCGATACCGCCAGGTGGCATCGAGCGACGTCGCCAGGATCCGGTCCGACGTTTCCTCGAGCGTCGTGTAGCGGTCCTTGATGAATCCGCGAAACTCCGATCCCGTCGTTTTGAGCAGAACGTAGCCGGAGACGCCGGCCTCGACTACCGTGGCGTCGCGTCCAGCGCCGATGCGCGCAGTGCGTCGGTGCGCCCCACCCGCGATGAACGAGAATCGGCCGTGCCGCTGCCACACGTGTTCCGCCAGCTCGATGCTGGCGCGCGTGACATGGGGAACACTCTCAATAAAGTGCCGGGCCAACAGCAAACTGAAAGACTCCGGCTGCCTCACGGCGGCGTCCGTCGCCAGTGCGTAGACCGTGTTCTTCATGGTGTCCGTAGGCAGGACGAGGCTGTTGTCTCCCTCGGCGTAGCTCGAATCGAAATCGCCTTCGAGCTGGATGCCGATGGTCATCTCGTGAAACTCGTGCTGGTCCTTTTGACGCACAATCCGCGCCAGGCGAATCCGCGACTTCCCGTAGTGGTTTTCGAGGATCCTCATGTCAACTCCCGCGATAAGTGGAGTAGCCGAAGGGGCTCCACAGCAGCGGCACGTGGTAGTGCTCGCCTGACTCCCGCGCCTCAAAGGTGACCGACACCGATGGGAAGAACGACTCGGGCGCGTAGGAGGCCATATCGAACATCAGGCGATAGATCCCTTCGGCAGGGGGCTCCCCGAAATCCGCAATGCGGCCGTCATCGTCGGTTACGGCGTGGCCTACCTCGCGCCACCCATGGCCGGTAATAAACGAATCCAGCGCAACGGGAACGCGTGCAGCCGGGCGGCCCCGCGCAGTGTCTAAGACGTGTGTGGTGATCATGAGGATTGAAATCCGATCTTTTCCAGACGCAGTTTCGTAATGGCGCGCTGTTCCTCCGCGGCGACACCGATCTCCTTGGCCGGATCGTTCATCATCCGCGCGCGCAGCAGCTCGATCATCTGGTCCGCGGACTTGCCGCTCGCGCAAACGATGTAGATGTGGCCGAATTTCGCCTCGTATTCGGAGTTCAGCCGCTGAAGCCGATCGAGCGTGGAGGCCGGTGCCGCGCCAACGCCGGATTGCTCGGCAGCCGCGCGCCGGTCGGCGGTCCGCGCGCCGATGCGCGGATGCGCCGCGAACGCCTCCAGCCAGTGCTCTCGCGCCAGCCCGCGCCAGATGCGCTCCGCCGTTTCGAAGACATCCGAGAACGGCCGTGCAGCCGTCATTTCCTCAGCCCAGCGAAGGCTTCCGCAGCACTCTAAAAAACGCTTCTTCGCCACGTTCGCGGGAAGTACGTTTACCAACCTGGTGCGGTGACCAGCACGCCCGGTTTCACTCGGCGCCCCAAAGATTCGCAGCCGGCTGACTCCTCCGTCCGGATAAATGTTGAATCGCACGCGGGACGTCAACACAGCCTTCAATTCACTCTCAAAAACGTGCCGAGTGTGCGCGTGAAGTTTGACGCGCGGCAAAATCTCCCGCCCGTCGCTTTCGAGCGAGCAACTCTCCGGGAAATTGCCCTTGAAGTAGAGCGTGTCCACTTCCACGCGACGAATTTCACCGTGCGCGGCCAGCTCGATGACGGTCCAATCGTGACCCGGACCCCGCCGGCGGCGCGTCTCCCATCCGTCGTGCATCCCCGTGGAACGCCCCGGGAAAATCAGGTTATGGCGCGACCCGAAGAACATGTCGCTCGCCTCTACCACCCGGCCGCCGTTTTGGGCCGCCGCCAGATCGATGGATGGACCGAGCTCGCTCGGCACCACTTCCCCATGCACGCGCAACCGCGCCACGCCCCCATCGGGATAAATGTGCAGTCGCACATGCGTGTACCGCCGAGAATCGTCGATCGTGAACCGGTTCTCGGAGTCGCCGCGCAGTGCGGAGGGCGCCAGAAGCTCGGTCCACTCCTCCTGGTCCGCACTCGCCTCCAGAGAACACTGTTCGGGAAAATTGCCTTTGAAATGCGCGGTGTCCACCACCACGCCGCGCACAATGCCGGGTGCGCCCAGCCGGATCAGGCACCAGTCGTGATCCGGAGCCCGATGGCGGCGCGTCTCCCAACCGTCCATCCACTTGCCCGCTTCGGTGTACTTGTCTGCCAGGAAGATGGGTGCCGCGGCTTTGAGCAGATTCTCCTTCGGCCCGAAGAATTCGTCGGTGGCCTGCAACACGACGCCGCCAAGCCGTTCCGACGCTAGGTCCACTAATTCGGTGAAGTCCGTCATCGTTTGAGCACGCGTCCCGAAGGCACGGGCGCGAAATCACCATCATCGTAGATTTGTTCGCCTCGCAGGTAGGTGCCGCGCACGCGGCCTCTAAGCTCACGACCTGCATAGGGAGTCAGCTTGTGCCGCTGTTGCAGGTTTTCAGCGCGGCATATCCAGCGTGCGTCTGGATCGAACAGAACCAGGTCGGCGTCGTAGCCCGGAGCGATCGACCCCTTGCGACCGAGACCCGCAAGCCGCGCGGGCGCTTCCGCCATCCAGCGGGCCAGGTCCACTAGCGAATCGTGCAGCGTCGCCATCACCGACAGCCCCAGCTCCAATGACGCGATACCGCCCCAGGCGGTGTTGAAGGCGCCACGCTTCAGATCCGGGGGGCACGGAGAGTGATCGGAGACCACCATCCCGATACGCGGAAGCGAACTCCGCAACCGGCCGCGAATCGGAGGAGCGCACTTGAACTCGTTCGCACCCGCCGGAATTTCTTCCGGTGTGAAGGCCACATAGTGGGGACACGTCTCGACGGTGATCGGCAGCCCCTCGGCCTGCGCGGCTTCGATGAGAGGCAGCGCTTCGACAGCCGCCAGATGCACGATATGAACGCGCGCGCCGGTTTCGCGGCAGAGACGAATCATCAGCGCGATGGCGTCGCACTCCGATTCGGGCGG
>JBGPHB010000819.1:0-3158 GCA_041484155.1 Bryobacteraceae bacterium | reverse complement strand
GGTGAGTCGGAAGCTGAAGCAGTCTGGGGCTGGAAACGGTGGTGGCGAATCCGCGCAAGGTGCGGCTGATCGCGGAGAGCACGCAGAAATCGGACCCGGAAGCCGCGACGGTGAGCTTGGTCCATTTCCCGAGACGGCAGACGAAACCGTCTGCCCCACGTTGCCCTCAATGGGACGGCGCCGCGATTCCCGAGCCGGCCCCGTACTTTATCACGGAGCGGCTTGAACGATCCCGGCGGACTACTTCATCGGTCCGCGCGCGACGGCGACTGAGTCCACCGACAGCGTCACGATACCGCCGATCAGGGGGTCTCCCACCAGATCCTCGCCGCAGCCGGCCACTCCCGTCGTGGTGTTGACGGCGCACGGCAGCAATTCATTACCCACCGTGGTCGGAATCACCAGCCAGGCCGACCGCCCGGTTACGCCGGTGGGCAGGGACGACACGTGCAACCGCCTGCCGAAGAGCCCCACTTGCACTGTGGCCTTCGTACTGCCGCTGCCGATCGGCGCAAGCGTCGCCTGAGCCTGCGTAACTTGGGCTTGTGCCAACGGAGTGGAATCCCAAAACACCATCACGCCGTTTTGACCGGTCGTACTACTCTTGGGATCGGCTGGGTATTGCGTGACTGGCACATATACGAAGTTGGTAATCGGGTCGACTCCTACGATGTGACCTCCGCCGATACAGGCCGCGCCATCGAATCTGACAGGGTTACTGGCCGGTCCCGTGGCATCCACTACTCCCAATATCGGAACGGTTGCGCCGAAGAAGCCGGGTAAGGCGCCCGGGCAACCGCTCGTCGTCGCTGTACCCAAGGCCCCTGATGCGTAAAACCTGCGATTATTCGGGTTGAAGACCACCGCGTCGGTCCCCCCCACATCCGTAAAGGTTGTCAAAAGCGCGCCGGTGGTCAAATTGACTGCTACATCACCCTTGTCTCCCGTGCCGCCAAAACATCCCATCACGGCGATGTTCGAGATCGGGTCGATATCGATCCCGTGGCCCGGACAAGGCGGACCGACTTTAGATACCAGTGTTAATTTGTCCGTGGCCGGGTCGTAGGCATAGACTCCCGCCGCGGCACTGTTGTTGTCGCCGTCGGCGTCTTCCGCGGCGATATAGATTTTCCCATCGATAGAATTGAATTTGATCAAATCAGCGCTTACCGGCAAGGGAGTCTGGCTCACGATTTTCTTTTGCGCCAGGTTGATCCCAATCAGGTATTCGGGCGGGGCATCCGTGACGACGTAAACCGTCTGGTTGATGGGATCGTAGTCGATTCCGTCGGTCACCTGGCCGAAGCTGACTGGCAACGTATATTTGTCCGGCTGCGCTTGGGGCGCCCGCAGATCCCACACGTACACGCTTTGCAGCCCGTCTGTCACCACCAGTTGCTGGAAGTCAATCGCCACCAGAGGCCCGTTTGGGCAAGCGCCGCAAGTCGCGATTCCCGGTACCGGGATTAGCCCAACAACCGAATTGGTGTGGGTATCGATCACATCTATCCCCTTGTTGGTGCGGTCTGCCAAGTACATCATCCGCGTTACGGGGTTATAACCCATCAGATCGACATTGCCATTGCCGGTTGGGGAAGCCCAACCCGGAATGGGTATCGTTTGCAGGTAGACCAGTCCGGATTTTGGAAAGCCCTGTCCCCAAGTCAAAGTGGCCGACAGAACCACGAGGCTCGCATAGGCCGTCAGTCGAGAAATCTTAGCATGCCGCATAACTTCATCCCCCTTCAGGATTCCTTAGGAAATGGCGCACACCCGGCGTAGCCGGGTTCACCTTGTGGCAAAACGGGAATTGCCGTCTTAACCCCTGGGTTGGGAGAATATACTGAGCTACCTCGAAGTTCTTATCAGATTTATCCGAGAGCGTAAGAAACTTTGATCGCGCCTCTTGTGTGCCAGTTCAAAGCGACCCGCCCGCGAGCCACTTCTTTCCCCGCTCATAGAGCGCTTCGACCTCCGGCCCCTTAAGACCCGGCATGTCGGGCTTTACCTTGTACCCGATGCCGCTTTGGAGATACGCCAGGTGCCGATAGCCTTCCGGAAAGGTCTCTAGAAGTTTCGAATCCAACTGGAGTGTTTTAGAGGGATCGACCGGGTCCATTCGATCCTTCTCGTATATTGGTTGCCGCAAGACCACTCCCCACCGGCCGCTGCGCTTCTCGAAGAAATCATAGAAGCGCCCGGTGCACACGACATCGCATGACACGTCGTGCACCTTAGCGCGTTGCGAGATGGTCATCTTGGTCTGGGAGATCGCCCGCTCGCCCGCCACTTCAATCGAAGACCCACCGAGAAAGTGCAGGATGCTGACGCCGCGGCTCCAGCCCTCCTGGCTAACCCGGATGAACTCATCGGCCGTTCCTTGAAACCAGGTGGCCATCATACGTCCGTCATCGTGCCAGACGGTCCGGAACCGTTTCCAGTCCCCGGCATCGCGCCACATGACCCAGTTCTCTACGACTTCTCGAATCGCCAGCTTTTCTATGAGTTCTTGATTCATGGTCCTCCCAGATAACTCAGTTATCATACATCTGCTATGATGAACCGCACCGGGCGCAAAGGATGCGCTCTCATGGAGAATACGATGCGTTTGAAGCTGTCAGCCAGGCCCGTTCTTTCTCTTACGCTCCTCGCCTTACCGTTGGCGGCGGCGTCCATACAGGGGACTAAGCCGGAGGATGTGGGTCTCTCGTCAGAACGCCTGCAAAGAATTCACGAGACGATCCAGCGTCATATTGACGCCGGGGACGTTACGGGCGCCGTCACCCTGGTGGCACGCAAAGGGCGCATCGCGCACTTTGAAGCGCAGGGCGTGATGGATCTAGCCTCGAAGAAGCCGCTGCAGAAGGATGCTATGTTCCGCCTCGCTTCGATGTCGAAGCCCATCACCGGCGCTGCCATCATGATGCTGGTCGAGGAAGGCAAACTACGGCTGAACGATCCGGTATCGAAGTTCATTCCGGAATTCCGCGGGCTAAAGGTAGCCGTCACCAAGGCGCCAGCCCCGGGACCGGCCGCCGCGAACGCCGAACCCCAGTTTTATACCGTCCCGGCGGACCATGAGATCACGATCCGCGAACTGCTGACCCACACCTCGGGCCTGGTCAGCGGGACCATCAGCACGCGGGAAGCGGCGAAAG
>JBGPHB010000818.1:0-3160 GCA_041484155.1 Bryobacteraceae bacterium | reverse complement strand
AGCCAGGTGGCGAAACCTTCGAGAAAGCTGCTGGTAATGTGTTGCACCAGCGCGATCGGCAGCGGGAAATCCGGCCCGAGACCGCCTAGAAGCTGCACCAAGGCGGCCGGGCCGCCGGTGGAGCTGACGATCCCCAGCATTGCGAAGCCACCGGGGTGCGGGCGTCTTTCGAAGCGCTGCATGGGTCGTGCAGTGCCGTGCCGGCGCACGACCTTGACCTGGCTCATGATCGCAAGCTGGGTGCATAGGCGTTCGGCAAGTGCCTCGTACTCGTCTGAAGTTGTCCCCACGGGCTTTTCCAAAACGGTGAGAGCGCCTGCTTGTAAGGCGTTCATGGTGATCTGGAGTTCCTCGGACTCGACGCTGGCTGAGACCACCACGATGGGCGTGGGGTTTTCGGACATGATGCGTTGGGTGGCTTCGAAGCCATTCATGCCTGGCAACCGGATGTCCATCGAAATGACATCGGGAGCGGCGCGATCGAGGACGCCCAGAGCTTCTTCCGCGCTTCCCACTGCGCCGGCGATCTCGAGGCGGGGATCGTGCCCGATGATGTGTTGCAGAAACTCTCGGATCACCCTGGAGTCTTCGACGATGAGAACGCGGATCTTTTTCACAAACTTGTCCTGGAACCCCGCCCTGACGGGCGGGGCTTGCAAACGCACCAGAAGCGGGGTTGTTCAGAAATGTAGAAACTCCAAGCCCCGCCCGTCAGGGCGGGGTTCAAATCTTCTACCTCAGAGAATTTGGCGGATGGCGGCAAGCAACTCTCCTTGATCGAACTTCCGTTTCACGATGTAGGCGTCCGCGCCTAAAGCCATGCCGCGTTCCTGGTCCTCGCGGCGCTCCATTGAGGTCACCACGATCACCGGGATCCGATCCAGGTCCGAATCGGCTTTCATCGCGGCCAACAAGCCGAATCCGTCCATGCGCGGCATCTGAATATCGGTGATAACCAGGTCCGGCGCCTGGGCGCGCAACTGCGTCAGGGCTTCGACCCCGTCCACGGCTACCCAGACCCGATAGCCATGCGCCTCCAGAATGCTTTTCTCCAGCGCCCGCGTGGTCATCGAATCGTCGACCACCAAAATGGAGGATGGTTTCCGCTCCGCCGCCGGCTCGCTGCGCTTCAAGAATTGCGGCGAATGGGGTTGCGCGAATGCCGCTTCCATCAGATCCACTGGATTGACGACCAGCGCGATGGCTCCGTCCTCCAGCAAGACTCCACCGGAGATCTTGCCGTTACCCGCCGCAGCCGGCCCCAGGTCCTGAATCACCGCATCACTCTCGGACAAGAAGGCATCCACTGCAATCGCGGCGCGCCGGCCACTGGAGTGCAAGATGGCCACCGGCAGCATGTTCGCTGAGTTCCCGGCGGATTCGTCCAGGCCGAGGAGCTGGGACAAACTGAACAATGGAACGTGCCGTCCCTCCAGGTTGATGGTTGGCTGGCTCTCCACGGTCTCGACTTTCGCGAGCCCGATCCGGTGCAGGCGCTCGATGCTGTAAAGGGGAATGGCGAAGGACCGGTCCCGGCACCTCACCAGGAGCAGACGGTGTGTGGAAATCGAGAGGGGAACCGAGACCAGAATGCAAGTGCCGCTGCTATGCATCGGCTGGAGTTCTACCTCTCCTTGCAGACGCCGGGCGGCTTCGTAAACCACCGACAGTCCCATCCCCCGGCCCGACAGGTCGGTAACCGTTCGCGAGGTGGTGAAGCCTGGCCGAAAGATCATCCGGGCGAGCGTCTCGGGTGGGAGACGAGTGGCCTCCCCCTCCGGAAGAATCTCCTGCTGGACCGCGACTTCAGCGACTCGCCCAAGATCCACGCCGCGGCCATCATCCTCAACCGCAACCGTCAAGCGGTGTCCCTTCGAATCCACGCGCATCGTCACCAGCCCCGCGGGCGATTTGCCTTTCGCGGCGCGTTCCCGCGGGGTTTCGATTCCGTGGCTGACGGCATTGCGGAGCAGGTGCATGACCGGGTCCTTCAACGCTTGCAGCACGCGGCGGTCGGCCTGCACACCGGAATTGGTGGCGCGAAACTCGATTTCCTTGGACTCGTCCCGCGCCAGGTCGCGGACCATTTTCCGGCAGCCTTCGAGTAAGCTTTCGGCCGGCACCATGCGCGCCTGCCAGACGTCCTGCTGAAGCTGTTTGCCCAGGTGGCGCATCGCCCACGAGCTGCGTTGCTGTGTCAGCCGCGCGGACCTCGCAGCGCGTGAGAGCGCCCGCACTCTTCCCCTGAGATGCGGCGTCGGCTCCACCACGGCCTCCAGATCGGCGATCTGGCGGGCGATCCCGGCGAGTTGCTGCGTCACCTGATTCTGGCGCACGCTCTCCATCAACACTCCGCCGGTGGATCGAAGCATCCCGTCAAAATTCCGGGTGGATATCCGCACGGTATCGATCGGTTCAAAGGACGGGGCGGGTGCTTCGGCAGGAAGAGCGGGCGTCGGCTCCATGCCCAACAGGCGCTCGATGGCATCGAGGGCTGGCCGCGATTCCGCGGGAGTCCGGTTTTCGCCCAAAGCCGTTACATAGTCTTCGCTAGCGTCCAGGACTTGGCCGGCCACTCTGGCTGCCTGCTTATCCAGCGGCAACGTGCCCTGGCGTACTCGCGAGAAGAGAGTCTCCAGACGATGGGCCAGCTCTTCGACTGCGCGCAGGTCCACCGCGCGAGCGGCTCCTTTCAGACTGTGAGCCCGGCGAAAGACCTCCTCGAGTTCGGGGCCTGCCGGCTTCGCGCCGGTTTGCTCGATCATGGCGAGCAACGACCGAATCTGCTCCACGTTGTCGCGGTGCTCGATCTGAAACGTTGCGAGCAGTTTTTGGTGGATGTCTTTCAAAGGTGCGGTCCCTCACACCAACAGGCTGAAGGCCTGTTCCACAATTTGCAGCCTGTGGCACAGGCATTCAGCCTGTGAGAGTTCTTCAGCATCTTTCTAAATCCGATACCTTTCGACGGCCTTCTGCAGTTGCTGCGACAGCGCCGTGAGATTGAGGGCGGCCTTTTCCAACTGACGCGTGCTGGAAGCGCTCTGCTGGCTGGCCTGTCCGATGTCGCGGACCGCCTGCATGACCTGCCCGAAGCCGATTTGCTGCTGGTTGGAACCGGCCACAATCTGCTGGAACGCCTGCACGCTCTGCTGAATGCTGT
>JBGPHB010000817.1:0-3166 GCA_041484155.1 Bryobacteraceae bacterium | reverse complement strand
CGTTCCAGGAGAAGCAGGCTCAACAAGGCATACCGCCGGCTGTGATCTTCGGATTCTCGCTGCTTTTCGTGTTCCTCATTCTGGCCGCGCTCTATGAGAGCTGGTCTTTGCCGTTTAGTGTTCTATTGAGCACCCCCGTCGCGATCTTCGGCGCCTTCGCCGTTCTGTGGCTGCGCCGGGTGGTGTTGGGATCGTTCCTGCCGGCTTACCAGGTGCAGATCGAAAACGACGTGTATTCACAGATCGGTCTGGTCATGCTCATCGGACTGGCGGCCAAGAACGCCATTCTGATTGTCGAGTTCGCCAAGGACGAATTTGAGAAGGGGAAGAATCTGGTCGACGCCGCGCTCGAAGGAGCCAGGCTGCGGTTGCGGCCGATTCTGATGACTTCGTTCGCGTTTATTTTAGGTTGTGTGCCGCTATGGACGGCGACTGGCGCCGGATCCGTCGCCCGCCAGATCATGGGCACGACCGTGATTGGAGGCATGCTGGCCGCAAGCGTGATCGGCATCTTCTTCATCCCGGCGATCTTCTATGTAGTGGAAAAGGTCTCCGGTGCAACCAGGGGAGCGCCGGTCATGGCGCCCGCTCCGGCGCAGGGGGACTGAAACATGCGGAAATCACCGATCGCGCTGGCAGTTTTACTCTCCGGCTGCGCCGTGGGACCGAACTATCAGCGGCCCACAATCCAGACCCCCAATACTTTTCGCGCGTCTGCAAAGACTGATGCTGAATCGCTGGCCGACCTCAAATGGTGGGAGGTGTTCAAGGACGAGAAGCTCCAGGAACTCGAACGGACCGCTCTTGCGCAGAATTACGATCTGCGGGAGGCGGCCGCTCGCGTCGAAGCGGCGCGCGCCGCTCTCGGCATCACCCGGTCCAATCAGTTCCCCAACCTGGATGCCAACGCGGACATCTCTACGACCCGATTCTCTCGCAATGGGTCCACGTCTCTGCCTGCATCGTTTGCGCCGTCGCAGAATCGCACCTTCGGGGGAGCCACGCTCAGCTTGCTCTCGTTCGAACTGGACATCTGGGGCCGCTTGCGCCGCGCCACCGAGGCGGCTCGCGCCAATCTGCTCGGTGCGGAGGAAAACCGCAGAGCTGTGATGACCACGCTGGTGAGCGAAGTGGCAGGCGCCTATTTCACCCTGCGCGAGCTGGACTATCAACTGGAGATTTCCAGGCGCACGCTCGCCACCCGGCGCGATTCGCTGGACCTGATCAAGAACCGCCAGGCCGGAGGCGTCGCGACGCTACTCGACTTGCGCCAATCCGAGCAACTCGTCTACACCGCGGCGGAGACGATTCCCACTCTGCAGCTAGAGATCGAGCAGACGGAGAACCAGATCAGCCTCCTGTTGGGGAAACCCCCAGGCGAGGTGATCCGCGGGCTGAGCCTTACGGAACAGGTGGTGCCGGAGGTACCCGCTGGTTTGCCTTCCGCTCTACTGGAGCGCCGGCCGGATATTCGAGCGGCTGAGCAAACCTTGATCGCCGCGAATGCGGAGATCGGCGTCGCGAAGGCATCCTATTTTCCGCAAGTCAGCTTGACGGGACTTCTGGGTGGACAAGGCACGCAACTGTCGAGTTTGTTCAGCGGGCCCAGTGCGGTCTGGAATTTTACGCCTCAACTGACCCAGCCTATCTTCACAGCCGGACGCCTCAAATCGAATATGAAGCTGTCGGAGGCTGCCCGTGACAGCGCCCTGACCCAATATGAGAAGACCATTCAAACTGCCTTTACCGAAGTCTCCAACGCGCTCATCGCTCATCAACGAGTACGGGAAAGCCGGGTGCAGCAAGAGCTGCTGGTGGCTGCGCTCCAGGATCGGACCCGGCTCGCCTACGTCCGCTATCGCGGCGGCGTGGACACACTCCTGAATGCCCTGGATTCCGATCGGGACCTGTTTCAGGCCGAGTTGACGCTCTCGCAGATCCGATTGAACGAACTGGACAGCGTGGTGCTACTCTACAAGGCTCTCGGTGGTGGCTGGCAGTAAGACGAACGAGGAGGAGGTCGTTGATGAAGTTGACGAGCATCGCAGTGTTGGCGTTCATTCTATGGAATCCAGCCCTCGGGGCTTCTTTGCCAAAGTTCGAACCCGACCCCTATTGGCCCAAGCCTCTGCCGAACAACTGGATCCTGGGGCAGGTGTCCGGCGTGGCCGTCGATTCACACGACCATGTGTGGGTCATCCATCGCCCGCGCACCACCGACGAACACGACAACTACCTCACCGCCAAGACGGCCGATTGCTGCACTCCGGCGCCGGCCATTTTGGAATTCGATCAAGCGGGCAATCTGGTCCAGTCCTGGGGTGGTCCGGGACAAGGTTACGACTGGCCGGATACCGAGCACGGCATTTTCGTCGACCACAAAGACAACGTGTGGGTGACCGGCAACGGCGCTAAGGACACCAACCTCCTGAAGTTTTCCAAGTCCGGTAAGTTCCTATTACAGATCGGGCGCCATGGCAAGACCGGGGGCAGCAACGATACCGAAAACGTCAACCAGGCGGCTGGGATTGTTGTGTATGCTCCGACCAATGAGGTCTTGGTGGCGGATGGGTACGGAAACCGCCGCGTGATCGTGTTCGATGCCGATACGGGCGCCTATAAGCGGCATTGGGGAGCGTACGGCAACAAGCCGGATGACGCCGCGCCGCTCACGCGGGTCTACGAAGGACCCGGGCCACAACAGTTCCACACCGTGCATGGCATCGCGATTTCGCACGATGGCCTGGTGTACGTGGGCGACCGGGTGAACAATCGCATTCAGTCCTTCCGTCTGGATGGCACGTTCGTCAAAGAGGTGTTCATCGAGCGCAAGACCTCGGCTCAATTCGGCACCGGATTCGGCGCGGCTTTTTCCAACGACAAGCAGCAACGCTTTTTCTACGTTCCTGACGGGACCAATAAGAAAGTGCAGATCGTGGACCGCGAGGCGATGGAAGTGGTGGGCTTCTTCGGCGGGCACGGCGGCCACGGCGTGGGCGACTTCTACCACATTCACAGCATCTCCACGGATTCCAAAGGCAACATCTACATGGGCGAGGTAAACGCCGGACGGCGCGCGCTGCGCTGGAATTACAAGGGCATGACCAGCCGGTAGTTGGGTGGGGCAGGCTCGCAGACTCCGCGGGACACTCAGACCAGATCATTG
>JBGPHB010000816.1:0-3174 GCA_041484155.1 Bryobacteraceae bacterium | reverse complement strand
AGTAGAGTTTGAGTACGCTTTCCATGCCCATGGCGATCTCGGCCAGCTCACGAATTCGGGAATGGGGTACCGCGAGCGCCGACGGCGCAACCATGGCAGACATTCTATTTCGCGGTGGTCGCGAACGCGCGTTCGATTTGGACCGAGACCGCGGCGGAACGGCGCTTGCGCACATAATACACGACTACCATCGCGACGATGGATCCGACTCCGGCCGTGAACATGTCCTCTTGCGAATCCCAAATATCGCCTTGCATGCCGACAAACTCCTCGCCGCGCTCCGGAGTGAGGATCGAGGCCATGCCCGCTTCCATCATTTCGTACACGGCGCTGAGCGCCAGCGTGCATTCCACCGGCAGGTAGTAGCGCCAGCGGCCGGTGACGCGCAGCGTGCGGATCGCGATCTCCTGCATGGGGTAGCTGAACATAAGGCCGAAGCTGAAGTGGGAGACCCGGTCGAAGTGGTTGCGGTGCGTGTGAAGCCAGGGCTTCATCCATTCGCCGAGCGGCACGTCGGAATACTTGTAGTGCGCGCCCCACTCGTGCAGGCACAGGAACAAGAACAGGACCAGATAGGACAGATCGGAGAGCGGCAGCCGTCGGTAGGAAATCACCGCCATCGCCACACCGACCGAGATCGCCGCGTTCTCCAGCGCCCAGTCGAAGGTCTTTTCCGGGTGATACCCCGAGATCAGGAAGGACGCAACGGCGCCGATACACATCCAGTGCAGGAACCGGTTCTCCCGGAACTCCGGAAACGCGGCAGTGGATGCAGTAGTCAAAAGGCTAATTAGACAACGCCGGAGGGGGTGCTGGCAAGTACCGCGGTAGGATGGAGATGTGACGCTGCGCGAGCAGATCGAGGAGCGCGATCGACAGTGGCGCCTGTTTCATGAGTGGGAGGCGGCGCAGCCGCCGACACAGCGCGACCTTTCGGCGGTTTTAGCCGACTTGGGCGGCCTACTGCAATGGTGTCCACCCGATTTGCGGCTACATGATGCCGATCCCGAAAAACATGGGATTGCCACAATGCGCGCCGCTCTCTCGCTCCTTTCCGGCCGATGACTGATCTCGAAGCCGCGCTGGTCGAAGTGGTCGCGGCTCTCGAGGCATGCCGGCTGCCGTATGTCCTGATTGGCGGTCTGGCAGTCGCCTTCACTGGGGAGCCGAGAACCACGCTAGATGTCGACGTCTCCGTGTGGTCCGATCCGGAAAAGCTGGGCACGGCTGTTCAGTGCTTGTGCAAGAGTCTGCGCCCGTTCCCGAAGGAACCGCTTCAATTCGTTGAGCATCGAAGGGTCTTGCCAGTCTCGACAGCGAACGGTGTGCGCGCGGATATTGTGTTCGCGTCGCTTCCCGTGGAGCGGGAGGCAATTCGACGAGCCATCTGGAAACAGATCGCCGGACGTTCGATCCCCGTCGCGTCGGTCGAGGATCTGCTCCTGATGAAATTAGTGTCTGAGCGTGAGAAGGATCTTTCCGACGCGCGGGCGTTACTGCGCCGGTTCGGGAAGTCGCTCGATCGTGACTATCTTGTGCCGAAGCTCGAAGAACTGGCAGCGGCGCTGGCCCGGCCCGCAATTCTCACGATCTTCCATCACGAGGTGTCCTAACTGGGGGTGTGATTGAAGGTGTACTGGTCGAGTAGACGGTCGCCCTGCTCATCCACCGCAACCAGCTTGACCAGCAGCACACTCGCCTGGAGAGAGCGCGCCGGCTCGATCGGGTAATTGAAGATCACCTCGCTTCGCGCGGGACCGAAAGGAATATCGCGAAAGCGCATTTGCTCCGTTCCCGCCGCGTCGCAGAAGCACATGTCCAAACGCTTGACGCGGGTCAGATCGGCCGCCAGCCTGCCGATCAGCAGGTCGTCCTTAGCCGTTACTGTGCAATCGACTTTGCCCCCAGCGGGCGGAGAATACTGGCGCACGCGCAGGCCTTGCTGGGCGGCACGCTCCAGGAAAAGTTCGCTTACCACCACCTGGAGCGTCCCTTTGCGGGCCAGTTGGCGAATCCCTTGCGCCAGCGCAATGAGCTCCCGCAGCCGCTCGCCGCACTCATCGCACCCGAGCAAATGCTCCTCGACGGATTCCTCTTCCAACGAGGCCAGCACGGCGAGCCAATAATCGGCCAGCACCTCGGGATGGATCGGATGGCCGCAGGTCATGACATGCATTCCCGCAAGCGCCCAAGCGCCCGATGGCGAATCACGCGGATGTTGGCCGGCGAGAGCCCCAGGAAACCCGCCACGTCCTCGCTGGTTTGTTCATCGTAGAAGATCATGACCAAAACCGTGCGCTCGCGCTCCGCCAGCTTTTCCATGCAGCGGGCGAGCGCTAGGTCGTCCAACACCGGCGTTTGTGAGGGATCGGCCGTGGGCAGATCCTGCCGGAATTGATCCAGCAGCCGCTGCCGGCGCTGCGCATTGCGCCGCAGGTCGAGCACCACCATGCGGCACGTGCCCAGCACAAAGGACGCCAGCTTGTCGGGCTCCCGCAGGCGTCCCGACCGCAGACCCTCGAGAGTAATCAGCAATACTTGCTGGGTCAAATCGGCGGCCGCCTGCTGGTCCCGTAGATGACGCAGGCCGTACAACCGCACCCGAGGAGCCAGCCGCCGGTACAGCTCGCTCTCGCCATCCCGAGCCTGTCCGGGAGGTAGGGCCGCGATTTGGCGAACCAGGTCCGCGTCCGCGGACGACTCCACGGGATCCACGACTCCATGGTGTCCCATTTCTAATTGGGATGTGTAACGCCGGGCTGGATCGTTACACTTCCGAGTCATGATTACAAACTCACAATCCGGAACGAGAATCGACGAGGTGGCGAGCGGCATCTATCGCATCAATACCCCTGTCAAAATCGACGCGCTCCCCGGCGGGTTTAACTTCAGCCAATACCTGATCGTTGACGATGAGCCGTTGCTCTTTCACACCGGGCCGCGGCGCATGTTCCCACTGGTCCAAGAGGCCATCTCGAAGGTGACGCCGGTCGACGGTCTGCGCTATGTCGGGTTGTCCCATTTCGAAGGGGACGAATCCGGCGCTCTGAACGAGTTTCTCGCGGTGGCGCCGCGAGCGGTTCCGTTCTCGAGCGAAATCGGGGCGCTGACCTCGGTGAATGATATGGCCAACCGCCCGGCGCGCGGCCTCGCGGACGGCGAGGAGTTCAGCCT
>JBGPHB010000815.1:0-3182 GCA_041484155.1 Bryobacteraceae bacterium | reverse complement strand
CGACGCAGCCGAAAAAAAGCCGGCACGAAAGCCGGCTTGCCGCCATGACTGGCTGCCCCACACAGCAGCATAGCCGCAACCAAAGAGTTGTACCGGCGGAACCCCGCCCTGACGGGCGGGGCTTGCGGGGTGTTGTAAACGCACGACAAAGCCCCGCCCGTCAGGGCGGGGTTCTGGTCGGAAACGTACGCAGTCAATGCTTCGCAGCCTGCGAAGATTTCGGGCTCTAGTAGTACACTGAACCACTAACCGGTGCTCGATGTACAATTTGAGCATGTGCCAGCAAGTGCTTTGGTGTAAATGGAAATGGGCGGGTTCGCTTGCCATCCTCGCGGTGGCCGCTTCTTTGCCGGCTTTCCCGCAGGATCGTTACACCTTGATTCTGGAAGATCCCTCGGTTTCCGAGCGGTTCGTTGGAAGTGAAGCCGTAAGATCCGGTGGCGCTCGCGCTTATCGCTCGCAGCTCGAGGCCAGGCACGGGAGTTTTAGAAGCGAACTCGCGTCCAGAAGTATCCAGGTCACCGGCTCCGTGTCGACGCTTCTGAACGCGATGTTTGTCCTGGCGGCGCCGGATCGCGTAGCGGAACTGCAAAACCTCCCCGGAGTGAAGGCGGTGATCCGGCAACGGTCCTACAAGCGCAAGCTCAATCGGGCGGGGGCGCTGATGGATGTGTCCGCGGCGTGGACCGCCAACGGTGGATTTCAAAACGCCGGCGCCGGAATCAAGATTGGAATCATCGATACGGGAATCGACCAGACGCATCCCGCCTTCCAGGACCCCGCCTTGACGATGCCCAGCGGTTTTCCGAAGTGCAACGTACCGAGCGATTGCACCAATTTCACCAATAGTAAAGTAATCGTGGCTCGCAGCTATGTGCCGATGCTCGCCAAGGGCACCGGCCCGGCCAACTCCAGACCGGACGACTTGTCCGCGCGCGACCATGACGGCCATGGCACCAGCGTGGCCGCCGCCGCCGCCGGCAACACCGCCACTGGTACGGTGACCATCAACGGCATCGCACCGAAAGCCTTTCTAGGCAGCTACAAGGTTTCCGGTTCCCCCGGAGTCAACGATTATTTCACGACTGACGTTCTGCTCACGGCCCTTCAGGACGCCCTTCAGGATGGTATGGACGTCGTGAACTTTTCCGGAGGACTGCCTGCATTCACGGGTCCGCTCGATACCGGCGCCGCTTGCGGACTGGCCACCGGAGTATTTTGCGACCCGGTTGCCCACGCCTTCGAACAGGCGGCTCAAGCCGGCATGGTGGTCGTGGTCGCTGCAGGTAATGACGGATATTTCGGGTATTGGTATCCCAGTTTTAACTCCATCGAAACACCCGCCGACGCGCCGAGCGTGATTACAGTCGGCGCCACCACCAACGGGCACGTTTTTTTTCAAACCATCAGCGTTCCAGGCGGCGCGCCGAACCTGCAAGGGATCGCAACCAAGAACGGGGACGCGCCCACTCTTTTTCTCGGAGCGTTGACGCTGCCGTTGGTCGACGTGACGCTGCTTGGCGACAATGGCCTGGCCTGTAACGCCATTCCGAATTTCGCTCCCTACGGACTCTATAATGCAGTGGCTCTCATCAAGCTCGGCACTTGCAGCGCCGCGACGAAGGTCACCAATGCCATGAACGCGGGCGCCACGACCGTGATTTTGTACATGGCGGAGTCGTCTCCCTTGACTCCACAAACCGGGCTCTCCGACTTGATACCGGCCGTCGCGGTTTCTAACAGCGACGGCGTGAACCTCAAGAACTACGCGGACGCGAATATCTATGGCCCCGTAACCATCGATCCCGGAGGCGCCGAACAAGTCGATACCGCGAATCAGAACCAGCTCGCCAGCTATTCTTCGCAAGGCCCCAGTATCGGCAATCATGCGATCAAGCCGGATCTGGTGGCCGTCGGAGGCGATACCGATTTATTCGGTTTCTTCAACTACGTCTACACAGCGGCCCAGAATTACGATCCAGCCGGTAGTGGCTATAGCTCCACCCGCTATTCCACGTTCGCGGGAACCAGCGTTGCGGCGCCGATGGTGGCGGGCGCCGCGGCGCTGGTCAAACAGAAGAATCCTAAATTCACTCCGGCCCAGATCAAGTCGGCGCTGGTCAATACGGCGACTCAGGATGTCCTCACCGACGACTCGGTCCCGCTGGGCTTTACCCCGGCGTTTCCGGTCGACGTGCAGTGGTACGGCGGCGGCAAACTGGACGCGGGCGCCGCGGTCAAGGCTACGGTAGCCGTCGCCCCTGTTTCCCTCTCATTCGGCGTTGTGACGTCCCTGCCGAAGACGCTGCCGCTCCAGGTGACCAACAATGGATCCAGCGCAGTAACGCTCGCGGTCACCGGTTCGGCGTTTCCAGGGGAGGTCTCGAGCGCAACGTTGACGTTCGATCAAGCCAGCCTTTCCGTGGCCGCTGGAGCCTCGGCAACCGTGAACGTCACGCTGTCCGGCACCCTGCCGCCATCGGAAGAGTATTCGGCTTTGGTCAGCATCAAAGGGCCGGGAGTTGCTCTGACGGTTCCGGTCATGTATCTGGTCCCCAATGGGCTTAATTGTCAAACCTGCAACCTGGCTCCCCTCGGCTTTGACTTTGAGGGTGTTGTTGGCGCCGTCTTTCCGCGCCAGCTCGCGGTCAAGCTGACGGACGACTGGGGTGTTCCGATTGCCGGCGCCCCGATCACGTTCAGCGCTTCAGGCGGCGGCGCGGTCCAAAAGGCAGACGCCGTGACCGATGCATTTGGAATTGCCAAGGCGGACGCCGTGCTCGGACCGACGCCTGCAACTACGACCTATACTGCTTCAGCGTCGCCGGGTACCGCCGCCAAAATGTCCCTGGTTTTCTACGGGTACTCGCGCCTGCGGCCCACCATCCCCGCCAACGGCGTGACCAATGCCGCGAGCCTGGATCCCGCACAACCCATTGCGCCGGGGTCGTATGTTGCCATCGGCAACGGGACCAATCCGGGTGCTGGTCTGAGCGACTTCACGATTTTCAATACGTTCGCGAGGCTTCCGCTTGCGCTGGATCCGTGTGGCGGCGGGTGCGGGGTCAGTGTGAGCTTCGATGTACCCTCGGCCGGAATCAGCGTGCCCGGCCGTCTTAGTTACGCGAGTCCGACCCAAATCAACCTTCAGGCGCCCGGGGAGTTGCAGGGTCAGAGTTCGG
>JBGPHB010000814.1:0-3184 GCA_041484155.1 Bryobacteraceae bacterium | reverse complement strand
CTGGCCACGGGCGTGCACGGCATCCTGCTGTGCCACGCAACCACGGCCGGCGCGGTACGCGCTCTTGTGGAGGCGGTGCGCTATCCCAACCGTGAACAAGGCGTGGGCCGGGAAGGACTACAGGAAGGCCGCCGTGGCGCGCACGGTACCGCCACCGCAGCCAAAATCTGGGGTGTATCGAACGATGAGTACATGCGGAAGGCCGACGTATGGCCGCTCAATCCGAACGGCGAGATTTTGCTGGGCGTGAAAATCGAGGACAAGTACGGCTATGCCAATGTGAATGAGATGGTCAGAGTGCCCGGCATCGGCTTTGGCGAAGGCGGGCCCGGCGACATGGCGCTGTCGTTTGGTTTTAAGTCGGGAGATCCAAAAGCGAAGGAAGTACAGGAAAAGATTTTTGCCGCCGGCAAGGCCCAGCACCTCTATTGGCTGGGCATCAGCGACGCACCTGCCAGCGAGGCGTCGATTGAACAGGCGATCAAGGCCGGCCATATGATTGGATCCGGCGAGAAAACCGCCGAGGCCGGGCGCAGAATCACGAAGCGGCCCCTGCCGTATTGAGCGCTCGTCAGGGCGTTTCGGTACTTGTCCCAGGCGCCCTTAACTGGGTTCACGTTACAATCGCGGCGCATCCGGACGCTAGTTTTTCAAATTCTGGGTTTGGGCGATAGCTTCCAGATAGACACAACACATCCGCCATCCGGCCAACGACGCTTAGAGCACTTTCAGAGTTGACGTAGACCACATACCCGCTTGCTTACGCGCGCGGTTCGGCGTCGGCCCTGTGAGCAATCAGCTACTTACCGAACCGCGACCGTCAGGGAGCGGGCTACAGCAACTCCGAAACTGGTCTAAATGGAATGGCCATGCGACAAATCTCGTGTGATGCGGTTTGCCTATTTATTCCCCGCGGGCGCGGGCCGGTCGCCTTCGTCAGACCAATTGAGAATCACGTTGAGCTGGCGCGGCACGGAGCCTTCGTCGCGCCGGATCATCAGGAACCGTTTGCCGTCCGGCGAGACATCGTACCCCCACCTTAAGTAATAGTTCGACCGGTCAAACAGCTTGTGGGGAGCGCCGAAGGAACCGTCCGGCCTCATTGCCACGGCCACCACGGCGTCACCGGTTACGTAGAACAACTCCTTGCCGTCCCGCGACCACTTGGGCATAGATCCGCCTCCGTTAGAAACCGCGATTCTGTTCGTTCCGCCGGGGTACGACTGCACGTAGATCTCGTTTCGCCCCGACTCGTCGGATGAATACGCGACCCAGCGCGGCTCGCCTCCAGGACTAGAAGATGCGTCCGGCGAGAATTGGCCCTCCGCTTCGTTGAATGGGGT
The DNA here is from genome assembly GCA_041484155.1 of Bryobacteraceae bacterium. Taxonomy (GTDB): domain Bacteria; phylum Acidobacteriota; class Terriglobia; order Bryobacterales; family Bryobacteraceae; genus Palsa-187. The sequence goes on along the minus strand of JBGPHB010000814.1, from coordinate 1,841 downwards.
CACCCGCAAAGGCGTCGTCTTTCCATCCGGCGATAGGGTCCAAAGGTCCCGGCCGGTTTTCGGATGGATTTCATAGTAAAGCAGCGTTCCGTCGCGAGAAATCGAGAGCGACAGTTGGTCCAAGGGCCGTTTGAGCAGCACTTCCGCGGGCCGCGATCCATCGGCGGGCTGTGAGTAGATGTCCCAGTCGCCTCCACGATTGGAGCCGAAAATAATCCGCGTGCTGTCGCGACTCCACAGCGCGCGTTGATTAGAGGCGTTCCCCGACGTCAGAGGGCTGCGAGTCCCGCGTTGCAAATCATGAAGCCAATTTTCCATCCCGCGCCGGACCACCGCCTTCGTCCCATCCGGCGAAAGTCGCACGTCCCGGTAAAGATCCTGGCCCTTGCCCAGCGACTCGGCCTTTCCGTCCCGATCGACCCACACCAGCGAGGTCTTGGCCGGGTTGCCGGGTGCGTAGACAGCCGTGCGGTTGTTCGAGACAGACAGCCAGCCCCGGCTTTCGTTTTCCACGTCCGAGTAAACGTTGGAAAGGACCGTAGTGTCGGCGCTGGTGCGTGCGGGGTGAGCGGCGTCAAACGGCGCAGCCATCATTCCGGCGCTCTGATCGACCACCAGGAGGCGGCCTGCGGAGCCGCGCGTGGGGTCGAAAAACCCAAATGCAAACCGCGACGCCGACGTCACGGGCAACACCATTTCCCACCGGTGGGAATCGAGCGAGAGCACCGCGTTTCCCAGCGTTTGTCCCCAAATCGTGAACAGAAGACTGCGTCCTCCCGGAAGCGCCTGCGGAAAAACGTGGGCGTAGCCGTTGGCCGCACCGTCTGGCTTGGTCAAAGATTCGGGTGCTCCCCCGGTGGCAGGAATCCGTAAGAGTCCGGAACCGAGCGCCCCAGAGTAGATGATGGTGTTGTCGTCGTTCCACGTGCCGCCCCTGGGATCGGGAGCTTCGGCCATCCGGATGGGAGCGCCGCCGGTGATTTCCGCTTTTTGAAGCTGCCCTTGTGCGAAGTAGGCAACCCATTTTCCATCGGGCGAAAAGAACGGCTCCACGGCGCCGCTCGAACCAGCCACCGCGCGAGCTTCAAACGAATTCAATTCGCGCAAATAAAGTTGCGACGCTTCAGCCCCTTGTTGCGCGACGTAGGCCACGGTCCGGCCGTCGCGCGTGATGGCCGGATAGGTGGTGATTTCCTGACCCGGCGGAAGCGGAATGGTAAAGCGAGCCGCAGTCTTCTGCACGTCCGCGGGACGATTCCACAATGCAAATACCAGCGACGCAACCGCGATCGAGGCGAACGCCGCCGCCACTGCCCATGGTAATCTGCTCTTGGCGGCGGGGGCTGTTTCCCGCGGCGTCTCCTCCACCAGCAGCCCCCAGTCGCCCATCGCTTGCAGTCGCAGCCTGGCGTCTTTCTGCAGGCACGATTGCAGCAGGCGTCGCGCTTTCACCGGCACTTGCTGCAAGTCCAGCTCCTTGGTTAGCACTGCCGCCAAGATGTGCGAGATCGTTTCGCCCTCGAATAATCTGTTTCCGGTCAGCATCTCCCAAAGGACGACTCCGAACGACCAGATATCGGCGCGCCGATCCACCGGCTTCCCCGACGCCTGCTCCGGACTCATATATGCCGCCGTGCCCATGATCGTTCCGGCTTGCGTTGCCTGCATGGTCAACGTCGGCGAATGATTGGGATCCCCCGTGCTTTCTCCGGATGGTTGCGTTACCGCGGCAAGCCCGAAGTCGAGAACCTTGATCGCGCCGTCCGGCGTAAGCATGATGTTCGCGGGTTTCAGGTCACGATGAATGATGCCCTTTTCGTGCGCGGCATCGAGCGCACTTG
>JBGPHB010000813.1:0-3216 GCA_041484155.1 Bryobacteraceae bacterium | reverse complement strand
GGCTTGCCGGGAAAAACCGCGACGTCGCCGGTCACCAGGTGGAAGAAACCGGTGGCTCCCTGGGAACGCCGCACCACTCGCTGGTGCGCGGCGAACCGAAGGGCCTCGATGTTCTTCGTGAGGTTTAGACGGACCACGTTCTCGCGCCACATCGTCCGATTGCCCAGGTTGGCTAGAAACCGGATGTAGTTATACTCCAGGGCGCGGTTCAGCTCGCCGGGAGTAAAGTACACCGAGGTCGTGGAGCGATGGAGATGCAGCACGCGAGCCTGGGCGCAGTACACGCTAGGCCATCCGCGTTGCCAGGCGCGTACGCCTAGGTCGAGATCCTCCACGTAGGCTGGTTCGTAGACTTCATCAAAGCCGCCGAGCGCGGCGAGCTTGGCCGCATCGTAGAGTGTGCACCCGCCGCTGCCGTAAAGGACGTAGCTCAGATCTTCGCCTTCGATCGGCTCATCCGAGCGCACCGGGAAATCGGTGAGACCCCGGACGGACGGCATAACCGTCTTGCCGGTCTCTTCGCGGCGCTGTCCTGGGGGAAAAAAGATCTGCGCGCTGGCGGCGAAAAGATCCGGAACCTGGTCGAAGGCGTGGCGAAGGGCCGGCAAGAAGCCCGGCTCGACCAGCATGTCATTGTTGAGCAGACAGACATGCGAGTATTGGGCGCGGCGGATTCCCCGGTTCACGGCGCGTGAAAAGGATAGGGGCTCTGCACTGTGCTCGATTGAGACTCCTTCCAGATTTTGCGAGCCGTCATTTGAGCCGTTGTCCACGACGATGGTTTCGTCGGCGCCGGTGATTCGGGGGAGGCATTTTTCCAGGAGGTCGCGCCCGTTGCGGGAGGGGATCACTACCGAAATTCCAGGTTTGTGGCGCAGGGCCATGCCCTGCCGATCTTTCGCAGGCCAACGGCCTGCGCCACGGTGCAAAGCCAGGCGGTAGTAGATCGGCCTTCGCAGCTCTTTCGGGTGCACAAAGCGCCACAAGAACGTGTAGGTCCACCCGCCGGGATTCAATTGCCAGCGCAAGAAGTTCTTCAGCCGCCAGAAGCAATGACCAAGGATGGCGACGGCGCTCCGCGGCCGCAACATGAAGTGTCCGCCGTTCTCATTGAACGCGAGAAAGTACAGGGGGGCTAAGGTCAGAGCCACGAAGCGCAACGGCCAGTAAGGCGTCCGCGGTTCCAGGATCACCGCGGCAATTCGGATCTTGCGTCCCCCGAGCTTCGCTCTTACCAGGGCCCGGTTCTCTCGCCAGTCGCGCTTGAAGTGATACGGAATCCACTCACCCGCGGGCGGCCGAAATTCGGAAACAACCACCAGCGGGAGTTCGGGAAAGATCGTCTTTAAGCGCTCGAGGGTGCTCGCGACGACGGATTCCGACCCGGAGGCAAACAGGACCTTGACTAGGTCGCCGCTCAAATGAGTTCGTGGAGCTCGAAGCGCCACGTACCCGACTGGTGCTGATGCCACAGCGCCAACGCTTGCAAGCAGAACGCCGTCGAAACAGGATTCAAGAACGGCAACATCTGCCCGCGCTTCTGACCGAACCAGAAACCGCCCGATTCGGCTTGATACGAGGCGGCGCGGTCCGCTTCCTCGCAGGCCGCCCTTTCGTCCAGCGGCACGATATGCAGGTGGTGCGCGATCAAGCGGACGCGCAGCAGTTGCGCGCAGACGTCAGAGCGCTCGAACCCGGGTCCGATTTCGCGCAGGAGCGCGGCCACCCGGCCGATGCCGGTTTCGAGCGCGCTGGCGTCAGGCGCGGCGAGCAACGCTTCCAGGAAGTAACAGTAGGCGTGCAGCCGGTCCATCACTTTCTCCTGGTCCGTTTCCCCCGGCAGGAAGGAGTCGTGCGTCGCGAGCGCATAAGCGCGCATGGAGTCGAACAACTTCATGGCGCGGTCATCCCCTAGATCGTGCCACGCGAGCGCCGACTTCAACTGGTAGCAACCCGGACTGCGCGACCAGCGGGGTTCGTAAGCGAGCGGCTGTTTATCGGGCAGCGAAAGAATCGGATGAAACACACCGTCGCCCAGGAAGTCGAACGCCAGCGAGAGCGCCGCATCGCGGGCACGAGCGCGAAACTCCTCCTCACCGGTAGCGAGCAGACCGCGCGCGATGATTCCAATATCGAAAAAATATGCGTGAGGAGATCCGGGCTCGAACGGGAATGTATGGCTGCTCACGTCCCAAGCTCGATCGGTAAGATATCGCGCGGCGCGCAGAGCGGCCTCGCGATACTCGGGCTTCTGGTCGAGCGAATGCAGATAGGAGAAGGTGCTAACCGCGTACCCGGTGATTTCGTTGGATATGGGCGCATTTTTCCCGCGATCCGAGTGGTGATAGCGCGCCACGCCGCCGCTGGGCTCCTGAATCCCGGAGTGGAGGAACCAGCGGCCGGCCCGTTCTAGAAATGAAGTCAATCTTAGATTGTATAATGACCCTGAACATGCGCTTTATGCTGGGGTTGCTGGCGACGTCCCTTGGGGCGCAGACGAGCATGCCGGTTGGCATCATCCGGGGCGATGTGGTTTCGACCCAGGCGGGCGAGTTGACGATCCGCAATAACCAGAACATCGTCCTGGGCTGCTTCTACGACGCGCGCACGTATTTCGAGCGGGATCGTCAATCGATTGTGGCCGGGGGGCTCGTGGCGGGCGATCCGGTGGAGGTTGTGGCGGATCGGACGCCGAACTGCTACGCCCGCACCGTGCAGGTTGTGCGAACTAGAAGACCGCAACGGTATCCCGCGGAATTGCTCACGCCGCGTGGCGACATGGCGTTCGGGGGTGTCGTGGTCCGGCGTGGCGGCCGGATGATTACCATCAAGACGCGCAACGGAGAAATCATGCTTCGGTTGCGGCCGGATACGCGCTACCTGGGCGATGGTTTGCGCCTGGATGCTGAGGCGTTGCTGGTGAACGCGCACGTTTTCATCCGCGGCGGACGGAATGTCGACGGCGACATGGAGGCTTACCAAGTCATCTGGGAGACGCGGTGACGAACCCGCCTTGAGAAGCTGTAAGGAATTGTCCTCTTTTGTCCTCTCAACCCGCTCCCATACGGTCGCGGTTCGATAAGCGGCTGATTGCGCAGGGTGCCGATACCGAACCGCGACAGTAATGGAGCGGGCTGGACGAATTCCTTACACCTTCTGACGGGAGGGGCCTGGAGTAATCTACATTTTTCAACTGAACCCCGCCCTGACGGGCAG
>JBGPHB010000812.1:0-3216 GCA_041484155.1 Bryobacteraceae bacterium | reverse complement strand
GGTGATCGCCAAATTCCCCTGGCTCCAAAATCCGAACAATGTTTACCCGGGCTTCCCCGGGACCTCGACCTTGAACCAGGCGATCTGGCCTGTTCCCCAGTTCCTCGGCTCGCCGGGGTTCCTGGAGCCGCCGCTGGGCACCACCTGGTACGATTCCATGCAAGTCAAAGTGACCAAGCGTCTCTCGCAAGGACTCACGGTCGATTCCGCGTTCACCTGGCAGAAGGAGCTCAATCTCGGCACCGGCGCCGACACCAGCTACCTGACTCCGTCTCCCAACCTGATCAACGACGTTTACAACCGGGCCCAGAACAAGCAGATTTCGGGTTTCAGCCGGCCGTTTGTTCTGGTGACGTCCTTCCGGTACACCACGCCCGGATTCGCCGCGGATGGTTCGGGCATGAAGGCGTTGTCCTGGGCGGTCCGCGACTGGAACTTCGCCGGCGTACTTCGCTACCAGAGCGGCGAAGTGCTTCGCTCGCCCGGATCCACCAACCAGTTGCTGGCGCAGTTGGACCGTGGCCCTACGAACAATCCAGCGATCTGGGGCGGCGGCACGACCTTCTGGAACCGTACCGGCCAGCCGCTGCTCAATTTCGACCCGAATTGCAAGTGCTTCGACCCCACCACACAGCTGGTGCAAAATCCGGCTGCTTGGTCGGACGCCCCTGCGGGCCAGTTCGGTACCGCCGCGGCCTACTACAACAACTACCGATGGCAACGGCAGGAGCCGAATCTCTTAGCCTCGGCCGGACTTTCGGATTGGCCAAGGAGAATCGGCTCAAACTCGACGTTCGCGTCGAGTTCTTCAATGTCTTTAACCGTTTGTTCCTGTCGAGTCCGGCCGCTGTAGGAGCAACCACGCAACCAGCGGTTCCCAATCCCTCCACGCCGACGGTACGAAACCCGCAAGGCGCGCTACTTTCGGGCTACGGATTCGTCAACACTTTTGTTACGACTAATGCCGGCATTACCGGTAACGGATCGCTGCCGCGGACGGGCCAGATCGTCGCGCGGTTCTCGTTCTGATTGCCTGGACTCGTTCAAACCGCTTCGTAACCGCCGTGGGTAGTCAACCCGCTCCCTCACGGTCGCGGTTCGGTATCGGCACTTTGCGCAATCAGCCACTTACCGAACCGCGACCGTGAGGGAGCGGGCTGAGCCGGTGCCGTTATAGCGGTTGCAAACGTGCGGCCAGCCCCGCCCGTCAGGGCGGGGCTTCCTTACTCGGGAGCACTCGTCGGCGGCACCACGCCCTTCAGCCGCAGATAAACCGCCATGTATCCATACATCTCATTCGAGTGACGAACTAAGTTATAGAGCGTCGCGAGCCTCGATCGGGTTGGAACCGGTGGGAACGGACCTCCGAGGCTGGAACTGACCATCTCTTTGGCGATCGCATCGGTCAGTGAGCCGAAGACGCCGTCGCAATAAGCGAAAGATTCCTTGAGGGCCGTCACGAGTTCCGCCTTGGAGGTCTTGGAAGCGGCGCCGGGCGCCCTGCCTTCACCGTTCAGTCCCCTGCAAACGTTCAGATTGGCGCCGGCGATGTGGGCGACGCGCTGGCCGAAGGTTTCGATCTCAGGCGTCGGCCGGAAGGTGTAGTTCTCAGCCGGCATTTTGTCCGCCATTTTCAAGAGATTGTTCTTGATAGTGCCATACGACCATTTCACCTCAGCGCTGAGGGGGTCGACCGTTTGCGCTGCGAGCGTACAGGCGCCACCCAGCAGCGCACTCAGTACCAGCCTGGAATAGCGATTCATGAGGGTCCCGTCCTGACCGTGAAGCCGGTTGCCGAAACGATCAGTGGACAGTATATCGTTTGCGGGCGGGTGCAATCAGGACCGTGAGCGCCGGCGTTGTCGTGCGCGGTTAAAAGTTCCGCCCGCAACGACGACGCACAGAAGCGCTGCGAACGCGAGCAAAAGGTTCGGAAACGTCATGATTGAAATCTCCTCTGCCCCAGTATCGCGATGCGGTTTCACCTGGAGAATGGGCCGCCAGTACCCGATCTCCTAGTAACCCTTGGCTCGGATGGCAGGACTTTCAGCAGCCACTGCGCCATTACCTGCGCGATCTCCCGGTTGTTCTTCTCCAGCATCATCATGTGACCATTGCCGCGAATGCCGATTTCGGCCAGCTTGATCCAAGTGGGATGCACGCCAGCCTGCCCGAGGTATTTCACGGTGCAGTGATCGTAGGGCGCATGATAGGACGCCTCCGCCGTAAGGATCAAAATCGGGACTCCTCGCAGTTTGGGAAGCTGGCGCGCCGGGGATTTTTGCTCCCAACATCGCGCTAAGTCCGGGCCGTCGGGCTGCTCCTGACGCACGATCTGAAGATCGGACGCTGCCGCAACCGCCGGATCGTAGGTGAGCGGAACCGCCGTAATCCCCCAGGGACGCGCCTGCGCCGGTGCATCGCGAAACCACTCCGGCTCGGGAACGTTTCCCACGTTGAAGAAGGGCGGTCCATTGGGCTCGACCGCGAGTATGGCCTTCACCAAATCCGCCCGTGCGTCAGCAACCGGCCAACCGAAGGCACCGGACTGCGAATGGGTTAGCAAAATTGCCGGACCAGTCTTTTCGAGCAACGCCAGGATCGCGTCGCGATTCAGAGCTTGTTGCAAGGTGAAGTCCTCGATCGCGGGCACTTGCGAAGCGTGGAACTGATCGAACACCGGATCGCCGGGCTGGCCCTTGCCCGGCCATTGCGTGTGCAGGTGCGCCTGGGGCCACAAGTTAAATCGCTCCGGCGCCACGAAGCGCCTTTCGGTGCCCTCGCGATCCACGCGGCTCAATGCGCCGTAGCGCTCGGGCTCGTAAGCCGCCCGGCCGCGCCCTGGCTGATCCACCACATACACCGCATAACCTTGCCGCAGGAAAAACTGCGCCCAACCTTCGCGCCCATCCGGAGTCCCCGTGAAGTTAGTACCCGTCTGGCTTCCACCGTGGACCATCACGATCGGCCACGGATGCGTTTGCTTCGCCGGAATCTGAAACTCGGCGTAGAGCTGTCCGCTCATCGCTTGCCCGTTCCGCGAAGGCGAGTATTTTCCTCCAGCGAAAATGTAGCCCTGGCGGATGATCGATAAGGGTTGCGCCATCGTTCCTGGTGTGAGGAGCGCGAGGCTTAGAGCGAGGCGCCAAATCTGGTGTTGCTTCATGGCTTATTCTCCTGCCGATTGGCCACGGATGGACACAGATAACGTACCAG
>JBGPHB010000811.1:0-3223 GCA_041484155.1 Bryobacteraceae bacterium | reverse complement strand
GGGTGGGGCAGGCGGTTTCGCCTGCCTTCTCAGACTCAGGGCCGGGTCAGGCTGATAACCTGGAGTCATGGTAGTCGCCGGACGGCGCAAGTCGATCGCGTTTTTCATTGCACTGGGCGCCGGCCTGATCTCGATCACGGTTCTTCTCTACATCGGTTGGGTGGTGCTCAACTGGGGCCACGGCATCCTGGTCGTTCTGGGGGTGCTGCTGCTGATCGTGATCATCGGGGGCGTGGGGCTGAATACGACTTTCCTGGTGCGCGAAATCCGGCGCAATGCGCAGCATGATGCCTTCATTAACGCCGTCACGCACGAACTCAAGACTCCGGTCGCCTCCATCCGGCTGTATCTCGAGACGCTCCTCACGCGCGATGTGGACGAGGCGAAACGCAAGGAGTTCTGTCACATCATGCTGGACGACAGCGACCGGCTGCTCTCGACCATCGAGCAGGTCTTGCGCACCGGGCGGGTCGGTTCCACCACGCGCAAGCTGAATCTTTCGCCGATCGATCTGGGAGGCGTGGTGGAGGAGTGTCTGACGCGCGCCCGAACGCTCCATCATGTTCCTTCGGAATCGCTTCGTTATGAACCCGGCCCGCGCGTCACGGTTTTGGGCGACCTGGATGAAGTGCGCGCGGCCGTTTCGAACCTGATTGACAACGCGGTGAAATATTCCGGAAGCGATGTGAACGTGATCGTCTACACCACCAAGCTCGACGCCAACTACGCGTCGGTGCGAGTGCGGGACAACGGCGCAGGCATTCCGAAAACCGAGCTGAAGCAGATTTTCAAGCGCTTCTATCGCGCGCCCGGGCCGCTCGCCACCCGGATCAAAGGCACCGGGCTGGGCCTATACATCGTCCGTTCCGTCGCCAAGCGGCACGGGGGGCGCGCCTGGGCGGAAAGCGAAGGTCCGGGACGCGGAAGTACCTTCGTGCTGCAGCTCCCCCTTGCCAAATGAGCCAGGTTCTGGTGGTGGAAGACGAGCAGCATCTGGCCGAGGGACTGCGCTTCAATCTGGAAGCCGAGGGTTATCAGGTTCAAGTGGTAGAGACCGGTGAAGCCGCGCTCGATTTGCTGGTCGCGGACTCGACCGGGTTTGACGTCGTAGTTCTGGACGTCATGCTGCCGGGCAAGGACGGATTTACCGTCATGTCCGAGATGCGGCAGGGCGGGCAGTTCATCCCCACTCTGATGTTAACCGCGCGCGGCCATCCCGAAGACGTGCTGAAAGGTTTCGCCGCGGGCGCCGACGACTACCTCACGAAGCCTTTCGAGCTTTCCATTCTGATCGCCCGCATCCGCGGCCTGCTGCGCCGGCGGGAGTGGCTGCGGACGCCGGCCCCCGCGGCTGCCGCGCCGCAGGACCGGTTCGCATTTGGGGACAAGTCGGTCGAATTCGACCTGCTCGAACTTCGTGTCCGCGAGCAGGTGTTTCCGCTGACCTTGATGGAAGCCAACGTCCTGCGTTATCTGATCCGGCACGAGAACAAGCCGGTGTCGCGGAAGAAAATGCTCGAAGAAGTATGGGGTCTCCACGAGGACACTGACACTCGCGCCATCGACAACTTCATCGTGCGGCTGCGGCGCTACATTGAGGATGATCCCACGCGCCCTCGCCACCTGCTGACGGTTCGCGGAGTGGGTTATCGCTTCGTGGCGTCTCCAGCCAAGACGAGTTGATGTGGAACATCGCTGCAAATGCAGGTGGGGCGGGCAGTCCTGCCGGCGAGCCGGCTTTCGTGCCGGCTTTTTTTCGGCTGTGTCGGAATAAGAAAGCCGGCCTGGAGGCCGGCTCGCCGCCATGACTGGCTGCCCCACGTCACTCCCCGCGGATCACTGTCGCCGGATCCACGCGAACCGCTCGTAGCGCGGGCAAGAGGCTCCCCGCCATTGTCATCAGCAGAGCCAGGGCGACTGCTGTCGAGAATGTCAGCGCGTCCCCGGGCGTCACGCCGGCAAGGAGTGCCTCCATCGTCCGGCCCGCCGCATAGGCAAGGGCCAACCCCAGAACGATGCCTGCCACGGCGAGCACTACACCATCGCGTAGCAGGACGACCGGCGTTGCGCGAAGATTGCGCACATTTCTTCTTCATACTCGGCGCGAAATGCCGACGGATAGAGGTGCAGCAAGGCCCGATAAAGACGCATCAGGCTCTCCCCGCGGCAAATCCGCTCTGCCTGGCCAGTTTGACCAGTTGCGTGAGACGCCGGGCTTCCGCACGAGCGACCGCGGCTCCGAACGGAGTGATCCGGTAGTACCTGCGGCGTTCGTCGTCCAATTCCCGCGCCGGACGTTCCCGTGTTTCGAGGATCAAGCCCTGCTCCAGCATGCGCTGAATCGAGCGATACAGGGTTCCCGCGCTGAGCTTCAGTTCGCCGCCCGTGCGCGCGGCTACGTCCTGGATGACGGCGTAGCCATGCCGGTCGTCGTCGGCGACCGCCATCAGAATGTGGAACGTTGCCGGCGGCAACGGAAGAAACGAATCTGGGCCCTTCATTTCTTTAGTATACCCACTGTGGGTATATTGTCGCCGGCTATAGTGAGCGTGGCACGTCGAAGGTGGGAAAATGAAGCCAGTGCTCCAAGTTATCAAAGACCAGATCACGCGCCGGCGAGCGTTATGGATTACCCCTTTCGCGTTCGCCGGATTGGTGGCGATCTCCTCTCGCAAAGGAGATCGGTCCGCGGATCCCGCTTCGGCAAATGATGCAGGTGGCGAGGTCGCCCTCGTCCAGTTCAACGACGCCGGCGCGAGACTTGGCCCCGCTCGCGTGAAGCGAGTGGTTCGCTCCGAAGCCGAGTGGCGGAGACAGCTCAGCAACAACCAATTTTACGTGACCCGCCGGGGAAGCACCGATACGCCTTTCACGGGCACCTATTACCGGACGCACGACGCAGGTCTGTTTCGCTGCGTCTGCTGCGGGAATGCCTTGTTCAGCGCCGATACGAAGTTCGATTCCGGCACTGGCTGGCCCAGCTTCTGGGCGCCGATCGCGGAAGAAAACATTTACACACGGACGGACGTAAGCATGTTCATGGAGCGAGTCGAGGCTCTGTGCAGGCTCTGCGACGCCCACCTGGGGCACGTGTTCAACGATGGTCCTGCTCCCACGAATCTGCGTTACTGCATGAATGAGTCTTCGCTCCGCTTTATTCGCATCTAAGCTCGACTTTGTCCATTTCCTGAGACGGCAGGCGAAACCGCCTGCCCCACCTTGC
>JBGPHB010000810.1:0-3227 GCA_041484155.1 Bryobacteraceae bacterium | reverse complement strand
TTGGCTGGCGCCGGTGATCACCACACCGCGACCTTTGAGCTTCATTCGGAATCCTTGGGCTGTCCGACCGCGACGTACCGCACGGGCGGAGCGCCTTCCAGCGATCGCGCCAAGAATCGATTGGCGTCCACAATGATGGGCGTTTTCATTCTGTTGATCAAATCCTGAGCCTTGAGCTCGCGGAACTCCGGCCACTCCGTCGCTACCACGGCCGCATCGGCGCCCGCCAGGGCCTCCCCCGCGGAATCCTGAAGCTGAATGCGCCGGCGGAGCTCTTCCGGAAGATTTTTCACCGCCGGATCGAAGACTCGTATATTCACACCGTGGCCGGAGAGCCATATACACAGCTCAACAGCGGCGGAGCGACGTAAGGTGTCCGTGCCGGGCTTGTAAGTCAACCCAAGCACGGCTACCGTCTTTCCCTCGAGAGTTCCGAGAAGAGATTCCAGTTTCCGCCGAGGCCAATTTTTGTGAAAATCGTTGCTCTCCCGAATGGATTTGAGTAAAGGAGCCGGAATACCCAGCTCCGCGGCCCTCTTCGTGAGGAAGGAAACGTCGCGGGCCAGCGTGCCGCCAGCAAAGGCGCCACCAGCGCCAAGGTAGGCGCGAGGTCCGATCCGCTCGTCCGTCCTGAGCCCCTGCGACACCTGAGTCGAGTCGGCCCCGACCTCCTCGCACAGAGTGGCGATTTCATTGATAAAGACGATCGAATTTGCGAGAAAGGCGTTCAAGGCGTGCTTGGTCATTTCCGCCGATTCAATCGACATCCAAATGATGTTCTGGCAGAACGGCGCCAGGAGCATGGCCAGTCGCGCGCGGTCCTGCCGCTCGTCCGTCCCGACTACGATGCGCTCCGGTTTTCGGAACGCCTGCAGGGCCTTGCCCAGCCGTAGATTCTCCGGGGAATAGGCGAAGCGGACGGCGCCGTCCGGATATTGGTCACGATAGGACCTCGCGATGCGGCGCGTCGATCCGACGGGCATCTGAGAAGAAATCAGGACCATCGAGCCGGCGCGAACATGCGGGAACAGGGAAGCGATGCGCGCCTCGACGTATCCGACGTCGGCTTCGTCCTCCTCGTTAACCGGCGTGTCAAAGGCAATCCAGATGATGTCGGATCCTTCCAGCGCTTCCTGCAAATTGGCCGTGAACCGGAGCCGGTGGCTGGAAAGACCGGCTTGAATCAGTTCGGCGAGTCCCGGCTCCGAAATCGGCGGCTTGCCTGCCTGGAGGTCTGTCACCGTGCGTGGATCGGGGTCCACCGCGATCGTGGGGAAGTGTTCGGCCAAGCAGGCTGCGATCACGCAGCCGAGATGCCAGAGTCCGAAAACACATATCTTCATTGGTCGGGAAAGGAGCGAAAGTTCATGGTGACATAGATCGCGAGACTACTCAACTTGATGGACAGTTTGGTCATTACGCCGACCTGCTATTCTCGAATGAGCGGTCGCGCGCGATGCTGAGATAGGTTACACTGTTTTCTTTGAGTTTTAATGCCGGAACCCGTCGATCTGTCCTTAATTCTCCCCGCATACAATGAGCGGGCTTCGATTGCCGCTACGATCGAGGAGGCATTCGCGTATTTCGAAAGTCGCAAAATACAGGCCGAAATCATCGTCGCAGCAGACGGCACGGACGGCACTCGCGAGTTAGTTCGCGCCATGGCGGCCGGCAATCCGTTTCTGAGGGTGATTGGTAAGGAAGAGCGCAGCGGAAAGGGCCGCGGAATCCGGGAGGCTGTTGCGCTGGCTCGAGGCCGCATCGTCGGGTATGCCGACGCCGATAATAAAGTTCCCATAACCGAATACGACAAGATTCAGCCCTGGCTGGTCGACGGCTTTCATCTTGTAATTGGTTCCCGGGGCATGAGCCAATCCGTGGTCGAGCGATCGCAACCTTGGTATCGCCAGATTGGATCGACGGGTTTTTATTATTTCATGCAGGCAGCTGTGGGACTTCCCGGGATCCGCGACACGCAGTGCGGCTTCAAGTTTTTTCCCCGGGATGTCGCCGTGCGGCTGTTCCAACTTCAGCGCATCGACGGCTACATGTTCGACGTCGAGATCCTGACCTTGGCGAATCGTATGGGGTATCGCATCAAGCAGGTCCCGATCCGCTGGCGTGACGATGCCGATAGCCGTCTCCAGTTGCTCAGCGGAAATCTGCGCAACGTAAAGGATATTTTCAGAATCCGGCGGTATTGGAGGCGGAATGCTCCAGTTCCCGCCGCCGTTGCGGCCGCGGCCAGTGAAGATTCCCCGACTATCGGCATTATTTCCTGAGAGGACATGACTTGCGGGCATTTGTGACCGGCGCCGCCGGCTTCATCGGCAGCAACCTTGTGGATGCTTTGCTCGAAGTGGGCCACTCGGTGGTGGGGTTTGACAATTTCTCAACAGGCCGGATCGAGTTCCTGGCGCGGGCGCTGGCTTCGCCTCATTTCCGGCTGGAGCGCGGTGACGTGCTGGATCAGGATCGAGTAACTCACGCCATGGGTGGCTGCGAATTTGTCTTTCATCTAGCGGCCAACGCCGACGTTCGCTTCGGACTGGAGCACCCGCGCAAGGACTTGGAACAGAATACGATCGCCACCTGGAACGTGCTGGAAGCCATGCGTTCGAACGGCGTGAAGAGGATTGCGTTTTCCTCTACCGGATCCATCTATGGTGAGCCTCACGTGTTCCCGACCCCGGAAGACGCGCCGTTTCCCGTTCAGACGTCGCTTTATGGCGCCTCCAAGCTCGCGGCCGAAGGGCTGATCGCCGCCTATGCCGAAGGATTTGGCATACAAGGCTATATCTTTCGCTTTGTGTCCATTCTCGGTGAGCGCTACACGCACGGGCATGTATTCGATTTCTATCGTCAACTCAAGGCTCACCCTGAACGGCTGGACGTGCTGGGCAACGGACGGCAGCGCAAGTCCTATCTGTACGTCAAGGACTGTGTCGCCGCCATTTTGACGGCCATTGAAAGAATGGATCAGCGGACTAACATCTTGAATCTTGGTCTCGACGAGTACTGCGAGGTAGACGATTCCATCGCTTGGATCTCCGAGCATCTGGGGATCGCGCCGGAGGTCCGGTACGGTGGCGGCGATCGTGGCTGGGTCGGCGACAGCCCGTTTATCTTGCTGGATTGTAAGCGTATTCGAGGACTGGGGTGGGAGCCGCAGCTAAGCATTCGCGAAGGCGTCATTCAGACACTTAGATTCTTGCAAGACAATGATT
>JBGPHB010000809.1:0-3228 GCA_041484155.1 Bryobacteraceae bacterium | reverse complement strand
GTTAAGTTAACGCTTATGGGTCCGCCCCACTCTACTTCGCGACTACCGGCGCGCCATTGTCTTGCGTGATGCGCACGCTGCGGGGCGCCTCGTCGCAGTCCGGCAGCGGCTCGACTGAATAGTAGTTCAGTCCGTAGCGCCAACTCCTCTGAATCTCATCGACACACACGGCGCCCGGATCGAGTGCGATCTTACGCCACAGCGGCCGCGCCGAGTAGCTATCTTCAATAGCCGGAAATGCGACCAGCTTGAGATAGATCACGGCGACGGTAATCGCGGCGGTAATCAAAAGTACCGCGGCGGAGCGCTGCCGCCTGGACTCCACATACCAAACAGCCACGGCGAGTCCGATCGGGACGGCCCAAACGATGTTCCAGGCGGGAATCTTCGATCCCAGCAGTCCGGCGACGAGCGCCTGGGGCAGCATCGACGCCAGCGGAAACACGAGGCATAGCAAAACTGACGCGCCGGCAAGAGACCAGCGTGCTCCGCGACCTGCTTGAACCAAGGCGATCACGGTAAGCGCCGCCGCGGGTGGGAGCAAAGGCAGAATGTATCCCGGCAATTTGTTTGTCCCCATCGAAAAAAAGAGCAGGCCGAAGACCAGCCACAGCAGCAGGAATTTGCAACGGGGATCGAAGTAGAGCCGCTTGCAGAGAAGGAGGGCCATCGCCGGGGTCCAGGGGAAAAGAGCCGCTGCGAATACCGGAACGTAGTACCAGAAAGGCTGTCCGTGCAGCAGCGCCGGGGATAGGAAGCGGCCGATATGGTGTTCCCAGAAGAACGTCCGGATGAAGGGCGCTCCGTTCTTGAGATAGCAGAGCACGTACCAGGGCGCCGCTATCGCGAGGAAGGCCGCAACGGGCTGCCAGCGGAACAGATCTTTCCACTTTGTTCTCGCCTGCCAGAGGAACGGAATGGCAAGAACGAGGGGAACCAAGCCCTTAGCCAGGACAGCGAATCCAAGCGAAGCGGCCGCGGCCGTGAGCCAACCGGTCCGGCCGCTTGCCAGCCAGACCATCCCCAGGAGCATTGCGGCCGAAAAGAACGCCGACATTGGCAAGTCGGTCACGGCGATGTAGCTGAACGACAGCCATGCCGCGCACGAGCCGAGGATCGCGGTGGCAAACCAGGCCGGCTTCGCGCCGAACTCGCGGCGCAAGGACCAATGGAAGAAGGCAAGAAACAGCAGGCCGATCAGCGCGACCGGGAGGCGGGGCGCCATCTCCTCGCCCAACCCCAGCCGGAAGCCGGCGCCTGTCATCCAGTAGAGTAAAGCGGGTTTCTCGAGAAAGGGCTGGCCCCACAGCCGCGGCGTAACCCAATCCCCCGACCGCGCCATCTCGCGGCCGATCGAGGCGTAACGCGGCTCGTCCGGCCCCAGCAGTCCTGTCCCCGTCAGACGGAACAGGTACAGGAAGTAGATAGATACTGCCACAAAGGCAAGCAGGCCTGTGTTACCTCTCCGGTGAAGTTTCACAAAGTAGGCAAACATGAATACACACACTGCCCAAGGCCGTGGCTCTCGCCCGTCGCAAAGCTCTGGCGGGACGCTGCGATCATCCGATCCTGAGTGATTCGGCTCCAGTCGATCGCGAAGCCGGCGTGTATGCCCAGCGCACGAATAAACTCTCGCTGGGCGCGGCCATTGCCTTCTCTGAATGCGTGGACGGCATTGATCTCACCCAAGTAGAAGCCGGCGCGTCTGGCGAACGATTCGGCATCGGTTTTCCGCAAACAGTCCTCCGCGAATAGCTTTCGAAAAACATCCTGCAACGCCGGCTCAACGAAAGTAGCTACTCCGAACAGATGCCCCCCTTTCGAAATGTTCACCGTGCGGAACTCCCCGGCCCAGGAATAGAGGTCCTGAAAGATGTACTTGTGGATTGCCTTGAAGTGGGCGTCGTCGAAGCGGCCCTGCAGGGGCGCTGCATCAAGCTCGGCGAGCCGGGCGGCCGTGGCGTTTGCCTCAAAAGCCGCCATAAGCCGGGGATCGCGAATGTCCGGGATATTCCGAAGGACGTCAGTCCCCGGATACGTGTACGGGTCCGTACTCTCGGGCATTCAGCGCTCGAATCTCCGCGCCCATCTCCTCAATCGTCAACTCGCCAGCGACGTATCGTTGGAAGATCGACATCGCGGCATCGGTCGGCTCAAGTCCTTCCAATCGCACCGAACCGACTGCGCGCTCGATGCGAGCTTGCCGCTCAGCCCGTTCCCGATCCGTAATTGGCGTGATGCTGACGGACATGAGTTCAATTCTCAAAGTATTTTATCACGAGCCACAACCGTGGCGCCCCATTCAGTCTTGGGTAACAAGAGGAATGCGGCGCGCCTCTGGCTCCTGGCTAGCCTGCCGTCAGCAGTGGGAATCGGTAGCACTGACGATCAGTCCGTCCGGCTGGGAGCGCAAAGCGGTCAGACAATGAGAAGGCTGTGTGCTCGAGAGCCCTTAAAACAAAAACAGCATAACTGTTTATATAATGCGCCAATAATCCGGAAAATAGTTCGTCAACCCGCAGAATCACCCCGCGCGGTGATAAGCGGGGGGCGAAGGCGACATCAGGGAGCTTGCTCACTTCAATCGAGTTCAGTTTTGCGTTATCCCGAAAACGTTTAAGCACCCTTCGGCACGCCGAGACCGCCAGTTCCAGGTTTCGGTTCACGGCGCGACTACAAAGAGAGGCAAGGTTAAGATTAAGTGAGACAAGTGAAGTGAGACAATGAGACAAGACTCGCTATTGACAGCGCGAGCCAGTAGGTGTACAGTCAGCACTCAATATTGGAGGTTTCAATGGCGTTCTGTAATCAACTCTTCGCGGCCGCGGCCGCGTGTACTCTGGCGGTTTCCGCGATCCCGTCCAATGTGGCCGCCCAGCAGACGACAACGGATGGGGTCCGCCTCGAGAATGCGGTCAACAGGCCGGAGCGCCCTTACCGGCCGGCTGGGTCTTCGGACCCGCGCGACCGCGGCCCACGCGTTGCGAAGGGATTCGGCAAGCGCGACCGGCGTCTTGTCTACGTAACTCTGCCGGGCGGCTCGGCTGGCGGGCAGTTCTCGTCCGAGATGAACGGGGTAGGCATCGTCGTCCTGGATGTCGACCGCAACTTCGAGTTCGTGAAGCGGATCCCCACTTGGAACGTGGCGGCGAGCACGAGTCCGGAGGAAGTCTCGGGGGTCGCCGCCAGCCCGGCCACCAACATGATCTATCTGGCGACCCGGGGCCG
>JBGPHB010000808.1:0-3231 GCA_041484155.1 Bryobacteraceae bacterium | reverse complement strand
GCCCATCCTTCCACATACGGAGTGTTCGCGAAGATGGTCCGCAGCAGACGGCGGGCGACAGGCTGCACGTCGTTGGCATATTCCAGTTGGACGTAGTGTCCCGGCATGGCTTCATGGATCGTCAACTGCTGCAGTCCATAGTTGTTGTATTCCCGGAGCTTCGATTCCACGCGCGCGGCCGGCCAGTTCTTAGGAATGGGTGTGATCCAGTAGAACGCGCCCAGCTGCGGCTCGAGCGGCGGCGCCGCGTTGAATCCGCCGACGCCGTAAATGCCCCGCATGAACTCGGGCGTCTCGATCACCTTCAGGTTGTCGCGCGCAGGCAGCGTGAGCAGGCCTTTTTCGCGCACGAAAGCGGTTGCCTGCGCCAGCGTCTCCCGTGCCTTCGCCAGGTAAGTATCCGGCGTGGCGTGCTGGCGGGCGATGGCGTCCAGCGCTTGCGGCACCGTTTGGGGAGCGGCCAGCTTCGCCATCTCCGCCCGCGTCGCTTTCAGTTCCGCTTCGGCTTCGGCCAGCAATGTCTCAGGCGTCTTTCCGGTGGAAAGAACATACGCGAATTTGCGTGCGTATTTCTCCTTGCCCAAGCGCCAGTCGCTGGTCTTCTTCGAAAGCGTGGCTTCGAGAAACGTGTTGAAATCGCGCAGCGCGGCCAGGGCCGGCAAGGCCGCGCGAGCGTAGTTCGCTTTTTGCGACTCCGGCGTCGCCTCGCGCAGCGTCTTGTCAATCAGCTCGATGTTGCCCTGGTTCTCTTCGCGCGCCACTCGATTCCAAACCTCCGGAGCATCCACCAGATTGGCCTTGGCCTGCTCGAACAGGGCGGGTATTTTTTCCAGACGCCGGGTGATGTGCGTGAACCGCTGGTCCTGCGGCGCGTAGTTCAACACGTAGGGAGTGTAGAGCGCGTTGCCAGCCAGTTCCACGTAAACCGTAGGGTTGTGCTTGTAGCTCTGAATCGTGTCGAGATCGAGCAAGCCCATGCCGAGATTGTTCTGGATGATTTCAAGGTCGGCCTGCTGTTCCGGGTCGAGCGAGCCTTTCTCCAGGCCGGCAATACGGCTTTGGATGGCGGCGTAAAACTGCCGCTGCGCAACGACGCCGGCGGGGCTGTAGTCGTCGAGCGCCTCGTCCAGGGCCGCGTTGTTGTGCCGATGATATCCCGTAGCTGTTGCGGAAACCGGCGAGAGCGCCAGACTCCCGTAAACGAAATCCTGGATGATTTGCTCGAACGGCGCCGTTTTCGGCTGGGACGGGCCGCAACTCATCAATAGGAACGACACGACGATCGTCAGGAACCGCAGTCTCACGAATCCGAGTATAGCCGCTCGCGCAGGGTGTAATGTGTAATGAGGAGTCATTTTAGGAAAACGATATGGTGCGCTTGTTTCTACTGGCGGCGCTGGCCGTCGCCCCAATATCCGCTCAAACAACAGGTTCCTTCGTCCCCTCGCCGGGGCTCGATTTAGCCGGGAACTGGGGCCCGCTCATGCACGAGGATGTGCCGGAGCGCGGATTGGGTCCCCCGCTGGTCGACTACTCGGGACTTCCCATCACCGAGGGAGCCCGCATGTGGGCGGAAGCCTGGGATGCCGCCCGGCTCTCGGTGCCGGAGCATGAGTGCCAGGTGCACGTCGCCCCTTACATCTATCGCGGCCCGCTCAATCTGCGGATCTGGGAAGAAAAGGACCCGCAGTCGCAACGGGTCATCGCGATCAAGCAATACATCAGCACGTATGAACAGAACCGAACCATTTGGATGGATGGGCGGCCGCATCCTCCCGAATCCGCCGCGCACACCTGGATGGGCTTTTCCACCGGGAAGTGGGAAGGCAACATTCTGACCGTGTCCACGACCCACATCAAACAAGGTTGGATTCGCCGCAACGGGTTGCCCGAAAGCGATCAGGCGACCTTGATCGAGCACTACATCCGCCACGGGGATCTGATGACGCATGTCAGTATCGTCACCGACCCGGTCTATCTGACGGAGCCCCTGATCAAGACCCAGGAGTTTCGCCAGAACGTGCAAGCCGGGCAAAACTGGCTGTACCCATGTGAACCCGTAGTCGAGATCGCGGGCCGCCCCAGGGGCGACGTGCCGAACTACTTGCCCGGCCAGAATCCTTTCGTTCACGAGTTCGCGGATTTGCACAAGATACCCGTCGGCGCCGCTTTGGGTGGCGCGGAAACGATGTATCCCGAGTACCAGTTCAAACTCAAGACCATGTCCACGACGGCGATTCCTCCCGATATCGCCCCTCCGGCGACTGCCACGGCCCAGCCCACAAGTTCAGAAATTCAAATACTCCCCGTGCAGGGCAACGTCTACGTCGTGACCGGCGCAGGTGGGAATATCACCGTGCAGATCGGAGCGATGGGGGTGATGGTGGTGGATACCGGCGGCACCCAAACGAGTGAGCGGGTGATCGCGGCCATCCGCAAGCTCTCTGACAAGCCTCTTCAGTACATCGTCAACACCAGTGCCGATGCGGATCAAACCGGCGGGAACGTCGCCATTCGCAAAGCGGGCGTTACCATCACCGGCGCCAACGTCGCGGGGAATCTGACGGATGCCACGGTAGGTGCTCAGATTCTCGCGCATGAGAACGTCCTGAACCGGATGAGCGCTCCCACCGGCGTCAAGGCTCCGACGCCCTTCGATGCCTGGCCCACCGAGACTTACGTGTCCGGGCAGAAGGAGCTGTTCTTCAATGACGAGCCCATTGAGATCAAGTTCCAGCCCAAGGCGCACACCGACGGCGACAGCCTGGTTTTCTTCCGCCACTCGGATGTGATCAGCACCGGCAATATCTTCGTCACCACCAGCTATCCCGTCATCGATCTGGAACGAGGTGGCAGCGTTCAGGGAGAGCTTGACGCGTTGAACAACATTCTCGACTTGACCATTCCCAGACACGACGAAGAAGGCGGCACCTACGTGATCCCCGGCCACGGACGGATCTGCGACGAGTTCGATGTTCTGGAGTACCGGGACATGGTTACGATCGTTCGCGACCGCGTTCAGGCATCCATCAAGAAAGGGATGACGCTGGACCAAGTGAAGGCCGCCCATCTGACCAAGGACTACGACGCTCGATACGCAGCGAAGTCGGGCTTCGGGACGGCGGACAACTTTGTCGAGTCGGTGTACAAGAGCCTGAAGAAGTAGGACCCCAGTCAACCCTGCCCTAACGGGCGGGGCCTGGAGTTTCTACATTTCCGAACAGAACCCCG
>JBGPHB010000807.1:0-3241 GCA_041484155.1 Bryobacteraceae bacterium | reverse complement strand
GCCGGAGAAACCTTCCCCGCGCTGACGGGTTATTCACAGCGAACGACCGGTGTACACTATTTGGAATGAATCTCATAATGATCGATCACGTTGCCGTTTCCGTGAACAGCCTCGAAGATTCGTTTCGCTGGTATGCTCAGGTTCTCGGCTTTCAACTCTTTCACAAATTCACACGGACCTGGATGATCGAGAGGGACGGCATGAAAATCGGCCTGATGCACCGCGCCGACGCCAAGCCCGTTGACGATCTCGATAACAAGATCGCTATCCAGCATTTCGCCTTCGGGGTTTCCGAAGATGATTTCCAACTGGCGATGGATACTTTGCAACAATCCGGAATCACCTTCGACGGTCCCGAGGATACCGGTATCGCATACTCGATATTCTTGTCCGATCCGGACGGTCATACCGTCGAAATCACCGCTTATCATCCGCCCCTTCCACCGGAGCCCGGGGACGAGTAGGATTACTCGCAATTGAAGGCCGACATCGCTATCGTGGGTGCAGGGCCGGCGGGTTGCTCGGTAGCCCTTGAACTGGTCCGCCTGGGCCGCAGTGTGGCTGTCGTAACGCGCGAAGACCCCCGCTCGGCGCGCACGTTCGGCGAATGCCTGCCGCCGTTCGCGAATCTTACCTTGAGCCGGCTGCGACTGCCCGCTCCCGATCCTGAATATCACCTGCCGTCATTCGGAAACGTATCCGCCTGGGGTCGCGCGGATGCCGGGTCAAACGACTTCATGTTTAATCCCTACGGCCACGGATGGCACCTCGACCGGGCTCGCTTTGACGCGTCGCTTCGGGAGAGCGTCGAGCGCAGGGGAGTCGCCATCCTGACGGGTACTATAGGGGAACGCATTGCGCGGAATCGAGATGGCGTCTTGGCGATTCCGCTGACCGGGGCTTCTGAATCGGAGTTGGCGGCGCGTTGGCTGATCGACTGCTCCGGGCGCGGCGCACATGCGGCTTGTAGGATGGGCGCTCGAATCGAAGGCGCCGATAGGCTGGTCGCGTTCGCCGCGATGGCCTTTTCCGAAACAGACCGCGATTCAGATTGTTCGACCTTGATCGAAGCTGTGCCAGACGGCTGGTGGTACACCGCGAGGTTGACCAAGGGCCGCCGGATTGTTGTATTCCATACCGATGGCGACTTGCCTGTTTGCCAAGCCGTAAGGCGCCACGATGGCTTTCTCAATCTCCTCACGCAGACCCGTCACATCCAGGCCCGCATGGCCGGCTACGTGGTCCCGAAACATTTTCCGGCGCCATTGGCGGCGGGCGGAAGGTGGCTGAAGAAGGCGTTCGGCGAGGGTTGGGTAGCCGTCGGCGATGCGGCGCAAAGCTACGACCCCCTGTCTTCGCAGGGTCTGGCATCCGCGATGGAATCCGGCATTCGGGCCGCATTTGCCGTGAACGCCGCCCTCGATGGCGACTACCGGCATCTGAAACGATATCAGCTGATGCTCGAACTCGAGCGAGCCCGGTACGAGCGCCTGCGCCGCCAGTTCTATGGACTCGAGCGCCGATGGCCCGAGTCCATGTTCTGGCTTCGCCGGCTGCCGCGATCCACCCGGAGCGACAGCCGCGCGCATACCGCGGTAACTACATAGCCCAAGCGTCAGCGCGCGGAAGGGTTTTGCCGGAGAAACCGTCCCCGGCGCTGAGAAGCTTACTGAGGCTCGCATTACGGTGGCGCGGCGTGGGGCAGGCTTCAGCATATACGGGCCGAGGCGGCGGATAGCCCTGAGCGTTAGCGAGGGGACGATTTCGCCCGAACCCCGTCCCCTCGCTGACGCTCAGGGTCATCCGGAACACGCCCGACAAAATCGTCGCGGCGCGCGAAGAAAGCAAAAGCAATGGAAATGGTAGGACATTGCTTGTCACTCAATTCTGCGAGACTCTTGAAATGGTCGTTTTAGCTCACCCCTTCCGACGGACGAAAGGGCCGCTGGCTGCGCCGCCTCAGATGTTGTGGACGAGATTTTTCCGTCCGGCCGAGGCCGTGATCTGCTTCTCAACCACTGCACGGCTGCCACACCCTTTCGTCCCCTCGTCGTGTCGGAGATGACACAGAAGCATGGGAACGCTGAGCGACACGGACTTCAAACCTCGAGTAAGTGAGTGCGTGGACTGTCTCAAAACCGGATTCGCGCCACGATCTGCCCGTTTCGCGGCTGGCTGTAGAGCGATCCCGGATTGATGTACCCGAAGCCCCCAGTGAGCACGCCCCTTAAATTATAGGTCGCCGTTGCCCTTGCGTTGTTCGCGACGGGGTCGTTCATCGACGAAATGCGAAAGATCCTGCCCAGGCTCAACTGCTCGTTGGGCCGCCGTGCGTAGCGAAAGTCGCTGTAATAGGCGGAAGACACTCCCCACTGCCCGGGGGCCGGATCCGACCACGCCGCCGGGTTCAGGACGAGGTCCTTGTTAGGATCGATGCAGCGACAGTTCAGGTCCTTCGAAAACAACGGCTGACCCGGCACGCGGTTAGCGAAGGCGCCGCGGAACAGCAGCGCGCTGAGATTGTTCTGGGCGGTGGGAACCGGAATGGGCAGCCCGCTCGCGTAACGCAGAATTCCGCCGAAGGTCCAGCCGCCCACCGCTGCCCGCGCCCACCGGTTGTGGCCCAGCGCCGGCAACTGGTAGTTGTACGCGACCGAAAATGCGAACGGCTCGGACTGGCTGGAGATACTCTTCTGGTTCGGGCGGTTGAAGACGTCATTGACAAGGCCAGTGATGGTGTTAAAAGTCCCGTATCCCTGACCTCCATTGCTCGGCTCTTTCTGCCCCGCGAACGTGGCGGCAACATCCAGGCCATGCGAAGTGCGCTTCGTGAGCTTCATTTGTAGCGAGTCATACCAGGAGTTGCCCAAGGGCGCCTCCTGAATGTCCAGGTTGCCGAACTGTGGATACTTTCGAAGAGCTTGGGCCAGGGTAGATCCTGTGGGGAATCCTGCATAGGGCGCCCTGAACCCCCGGGCGACCACGGCGGCCGAACTCACCGGAGACGTCAGCAGCGCCCGGTCCGCCGCGTTGCTGATATCCAGGCCCGCCGCCAGGAGCCGCTGCGGCGTGAGTGGGTTCAGATCGACCAGGGAATTGGATAAAAACCAAACGCCCCGATTACCGACGTACGCGGCTTCCACCAGCAAATCGCGGGTGATTTCCCGTTGCAGAGCAATGTTCCACTGATTCATTCGCGGCGGGCGGCCCGCGTTGCGATCGATCAAGGTCGGGGGAGTAT
>JBGPHB010000806.1:0-3242 GCA_041484155.1 Bryobacteraceae bacterium | reverse complement strand
GACGCAGCCGGTTGCCGCGCTGAGCGAGTACACCTTGCCGCTAGGGCTGCCGACGAAGACCCGTCCGCCCGCAATCGTGGGCTGCGCGTTGGCCTGCATTTCGCCCGGAAATCCAAACGCCCATTTGACTTTCAGCCGCGGCACGTCGGCAGCAGTGAATCCGGCGCCATCTTGGAAGCGCGTATTGTTCAAGTTCATACCCCAGCCGTTCCAGAGCGCTTTGCTGAAATCTTCCGCCGGCGTGGCCGAACACATGGCCTGCGGCGGGAAGGTCGTGACCAATGGCTGCCCGATGGATTTTCCCGAAAGGTATTCCGCGACGGTGCGGCGTTCCGGCGCTCGCAGACGAAGGGCCATGGTGATCATGGGGCCGGTTTCCATCGCGGCCAGAACGCGCTCGGCCGACATGGCCTTGAAAGCGTCCCGAACGGGCGCGCGATCGAGACCACCGTCGTGGCAGGAGGCGCAGTTCCTTTGGTAGAGCGTCGCTCCGTCTTGTGCGCGCAGCGAGAAGCACAGTGCGGCGCAAAGGATTATTTGTCTCATCTGGGCAGGAATTATAACATCATCCCAGCTGAATCGATCGCCAGCGCAGTCCCTCAAACCGCGCGAAATCGCGGTCCATGGTGATCCATTCGCAACCCGACTCGATGGCCAACGCGGCGAACCACGCGTCCTGAATCAAATTCCCCGCGGCATTCGCCTGCTGGCATAGGTCGCGAAAAATCTTCCAATGGCGCGATCCCGGCTGCACGATCTGGCAGTGCGGCTGTTCCAGCAAGACAGATGCAAAGGCTGTCACGTCCGTGAGCCGGCTGGGTTGGACAAAGATCTTAGGATGAGTCGCCACCCGGATGACCGTAGCCAGCACCTGGGGTGCCATCCCATACGCCATTTCTCCGTTGAGTACAGTCTCAAGCCAAGTTCGATACACGGCGTGATCCAGAGAGTCCGTCCGGAATGCATACAGCAGCACATTGACATCGGGAAGAATCAACCGCGGTTCTCCATGACATCCAGCAGCGTGGAGGTGTCATTGAGATCGATGCCGGGAAGCACTCCGCCGCCCGCGCGACATACGGGGAGAACCACTCGCCGGCGGCGCTGAGGCGAACGAGATTGCACGAGAACCAGCCGCAAGCCCTGCTCGATCAAAGCGGTCAAGGTTTCCCGGCGGCGTGCCGCCTCGCGCTTGGCTTGTTCGAGGAGCGCGTCGTCCAGCCGCACGGTAGTCCGCATATGTCTAGACATATCAGACCCCGCCCGGAGTGTCAACTAAGGGTTTCGCGCCGAGGTCAGGTCGCGTTGAATGGCGAACTTCACCAGACCGGCAACATCGTGAATGTCGAGTTTCCGCATCAAGCTGGCGCGGTAGGTGTCAACGGTCTTGGGACTCAAGGCCAACCGGGCCGCGATCTCCTTGGCCCGGATGCCGTCGCACAAGAGCGAAAACACCTGGTACTCGCGAGCGCTCAGGGACTCGACCGGGTCTTCCGACGCCGGCTTCTGGCCGGGGCAAAAGATCTTGTTCAGCTCAAGCTCCGGCGAGACGTAGATCCCGCCATCCAGGATCTGTTCGAAGGCCTCCAGCAATTGATAGGAGGGCCCCGACTTCAGCAGGAATGCGCTGACGCCGCACCGCAATGCTTCGACCACGGTCTTCCGGTCGCGGCGAGTCGAGAGTACGACCAGTTTGGTAGGCAGATTCGCCTCTTTGACCCGCCGCACGATCTCCAGCGCGAAAAGATCGGGAAGGTTGAGGTCCAGGACGGCGATATCGGGCCGCTGCTTCTCGATCAGCTTCAGCGCCACGGCGCCTTCCGAACACTGGCCCACCACTCGAAACTGGGCCTGCGCTTCGCACAGGGCCGCCAGGCCTTCCCTGACGAGCGTCAGTTCGTCGGCCAGGAGGATCGAATATGTCTTCGGTTCTCGAATCGGAACCATGATCATCCGTGGCGGGATCGGCGCCACGCAAACCCGTTCCCTTCACTGTACAGTGAGCCACGGCCGCCGTAATTCTCCGGCTTTATCCCGAGAATGCTGGTCCCGACTTGGCTCAGGCAAAACTGCGGACCGCTGTCGCCTCGTCTTCGAACACCTCGAACACTGTATATAGCTTGGTGATTTGCAGCAGGTCCTTGACACGCTTGGTTAAACTCAACAGCTTCACGACACCACCCTGGTTGGTTACCGTCGTGAATCCGGACACCATCTCGCCAATGCCCGAGCTGTCGATATAAGAAACTTCGGCCAGGTTGAGCAGCATTTTCTTGTTGCCGCCAGCGACCAGTTCGCGAACCTTGTCGCGGAACGTGCTCGCGCCCTCACCCAGGGTAATGCGGCCCACCGCGTCGATCACCGTCACATCGCCCACCTGTCGGGTGGTCAATTTCACACTCACGGAATCCTCCTTCTTAACTGCCTTCCTACTAACTGGCTCTGGCCACGTACTTCACCATTTTCACTTCGGTGCCTCTCGGCTCCCGTGTGCGAATCTGGAACTCGTCCATAAACGCCTGGATCAACAGCAACCCCCGGCCCGAATGGCGGAGCAAATTCTCGTCGGCGAGAGGATCGGGCAGCGCAGCCATGTCGAAACCCTCCCCTTCGTCGGCG
This sequence comes from Bryobacteraceae bacterium, assembly GCA_041484155.1. Taxonomy (GTDB): domain Bacteria; phylum Acidobacteriota; class Terriglobia; order Bryobacterales; family Bryobacteraceae; genus Palsa-187. The sequence continues at coordinate 623 of JBGPHB010000806.1, read as the reverse complement.
ATCACCACTACCAGACGATCCGGCGCGTACGAAATCGTCAGCCGGACTTTCTTCCGGGCGTTGTACCGGTTGCCGTGCACTACGGCGTTCACCATGGTTTCCCGAACCGACATGCCGATCTTGTGCATATCGTCTTCGTCGAACCCCAACTTCTGGGCCTCCCGCAAAACCGCATCCTCGGCGTGGTCCACGCTCTCGAGCGTGGAGTCGAGCACCTTGTCCACGGTCCGCGCCTCAGCGGCCTCGTTTTCTGCCATAGAATGGAACGGTCCCAGCGCGCCTAAGTCGAAACGTTACATTAGAATAACCCTGCGGGAAAAGTCAAGCCCAAGCCTGTCCCGGCAAGTGATAGCCTGGAATTTATGAAGACCCTCACGTCGCGTTTCAGTGTGGGGCTCGCGGTGTTTGCGGGCCTCTGCCTCGCTCAAACCAAGGTTGCCTCCGTCGAAGGAATCACGCAGTATCACCTCGACAACGGGATGGACGTGCTGCTGTTCCCGGATAACTCCAAACCGACCGTCACGGTGAACGTTACCTACCTGGTCGGCTCGCGTCACGAAGGGTATGGCGAGAGCGGCATGGCTCACCTGCTGGAGCACATGCTATTCAAGGGCACCACCCGG
>JBGPHB010000805.1:0-3244 GCA_041484155.1 Bryobacteraceae bacterium | reverse complement strand
GGCAGATGCTGGTCCAAAGCGTCGAGCAACAGCGCGTTCACGGTGTAGTCTCCCATCAGGGTAACCAGTTCCACGGTGCCTTGTTTCCCGAATAGCTCCACCGCTTTCGCGAAGGTGTCGGAACTCAGTTTGTGCGAGCGAAACAACTGGCGTCCCAAGCGAATGATGGTCGTCTCCTTTTCTCCCATACCGGAGGCGTCCTTGCCGTACTTGATCACGTCGATGACCGGCTGCGCGACGCCCGCCCGCAGCGCGGCTGGCTCATGCGCGCTCCACACGTACTGCTGATCTACCTCGCGCGCGGCCACCAGGATCGCCAGCTCGGTGAGGGGGTTGCCCAGAATATTACCCTCTCTCCGCAAATACTCGTTCAGCCTGCGCAGCGGCTCTGCCGCCCCCGGGCTGTACAGCGCGATGGCGCCCGGACCCGTCGGCTGGGCGACCTTGCCAGCACCCCCGGCGTTAATGTCGTAAATCCTCTTGCCGTTCTCATCCATTTGTTCCCGCTTGACCACGGGAAGGCGGTTGAGCGAGTCCGGGTAGACATCGGCGGGGAGCTTGGACTGGCCGCTTGCGGTAGCGATCAACAGCCCGATCCAAATCGGTAGTCGCATTCCTGTTCGCTTGTGCATCGCAGAAAGCGTAGCATAGGATGCAGATGCGCAAAAGGGGGACTGACTCGAATTTCGCCGTCTTTGTGAAATTCGTGCCTGTACCCTTTTGCCCCGTATTCGAACGATGAAGCTTGCATTGATCATTGCGGGCATGTTCGCGGGGACCTTCGGACAGGCTCAAACATCGGAAAAGGTCTTTCTCTATGCGGCCGTCGGTGCGGAACTTACCCAATATGACGTAAACGTAAAGGACGCGACGCTGACCAAGCGCGGCTCTGTGACGCTTCCAGACAGTGTGCAATATGCGTGGCCTCACCCTACGCGACGATTCATTTATGTCGCTTGGAGCAACGGATCGGGCCGCGATCATCATGGCGTCACCGCGTTCCGCATGGACGCCACTTCGGGAGCCCTGTCTCTACACGGAAATCACGTGACTCTGCCGGCTCGCCCGATCCATCTCAGCACCGACATTCCAGGGACACATCTGCTGGTCGCCTATAACGAGCCGAGCGGATTGACGGTGCATCAAATCGGGACGGATGGAATCATTGGATCGCAGATAAAACCTTCCGCCTCCTTGGACGCTGGTATCTACGCGCATCAGGTACGCGTCGATCCTTCGAACAAAACCGTGATTCTGGTGACGCGCGGAAATGGCCCTACCGCCAGCAAGCCTGAAGACCCAGGCGCGCTCAAGGTCCTCAGCTATCAAGACGGACTGGTGAAGAATCGGGCGTCCATAGCTCCCGGCGGAGGCTTCGGTTTTCAGCCCCGGCATCTGGATTTTCACCCTTCGGGGCCATGGGTCTTCGTTTCGCTGGAGCGGCAAAACAAGCTGCAAGCCTACCGGAAGCTGACCGACGGGACACTCAGCAGCGAACCGCTGTTTACCAAAGACAGCCTGGCTGAGCCCGGAACCGCGCGAGCCAGCCAGGTTGCGGGGACCGTTCACGTACACCCCAATGGCCGATTTGTGTACCAAGCCAACCGCGGAGGCGAGAATTCCATTGCGGTTTACTCGATCAACCAGCAGACCGGCGAGCCCACACGAATCCAAAACATCGACACGCGAGGGATGACGCCGCGTACATTCGCTCTCGATGCGAGCGGCCGTATCCTCGTCGCGGCCAACCAGAATGCGCCGGCGAGCCTGGCCGTCTATCGCGTTCGCGACGATGGAATGCTTGATTTCGCGCGCAAATATGACGTCGAAACAGCGGACTCACGAACCTTGTTTTGGATGGGGCTGGTCTCGTTGCCTTGACGCCACCAATTCAGACGTCACCAATTCCGCCTTGCACTCGGGCCACCTCGCACCTATAATCGTTCAGACACGAGGGCGTCGATATTGCGCGAGGAAACCCGTAAAGAGCGTGAACGTGTACTGGATCGCCGGAGCTTTCTTCAATGTTCCGGAAGCGTCGCAGGCATCCTGGCTGCGTCCCCTGTAGTTTCCTTTGCACAACAGGGTACTCGGGGGCCGGAGGAACAGGCCGTCAGAAGACGAACAGCCTCGTCGCCGTCTCTAAGCCGCCAATTCGCGCGCTGGGTAGCCGCTCTGCGCTATCAGGATCTGCCTCCGGAGGTGGTTGATCGCGCCAAGGGAGTCACTCTCCAGGCGATCGCGTCCGCGCTCCTCGGTTCCCAGGGACCGGATGGAAAGGCGGCCGTGAGGCTGGTCACGGAAGAGGATGCGGTTCTGCGCAACGGTGCCACGGTCATGGTCAGCGGTGCCAAAGTGGCGAAGAGCGGGGCTGGTTTCGCCAATGCGGAGATGGCCTATGCCGGCGGAAAGTGGGACACGTTCCGCATGCTCATGCACCCCGGCGTGAGCATCATCCCCACTGCGTTGGTCGCAGCAGAGACAACCGAGGGTGTCTCCGGTAAGGACCTGATCACCGGAATCGCAGCGGGCTACGAGGTCATGGAGCGCATGGCGGCGGACTTCATTCCGACGGTGATGGCGCGCGGCTTCCACCCTAGTCCTGTGTTCGGCATCTTTGGCGCGGCGGTCGCCGCCGGAAAAATCATGCGCTTCACCGAGGATCAGGTGAACGAACTGATCGGACTCTGCGTGAACCTGGCGGGAGGCAACGTAGAGAGCCGCACCTTGCGCGAAGGCGCCGCCGTGCGCAACGCTCTGCTGGCAGTTGTCCTGGCGAAGCAGGGGCACCGGGGCGGAGAGACCGCCCTCGAAGGCAAGGCGGGCTTCTATCATGCCTACGCCGGCAACAACCTGGGTCAGCTCACTTACAGCTTTGTCGGCGATACCGAGACCAGCCTGGAAAAGATCACCGCCAACCTGGGCAAGGACTGGATGCTTCTGGAGACGCTCTACCGCATCTACTCGACGGCCGGCTACAACATTGCCCACATCGACGTCACGGCGAAGCTCTGCGAAGAGCACGACATCCGCTACGCGGACGTGGCGCGCGTCGAGGCCGTGGTGAACTGGCTCGAGACGCAGTATCCCAGCCCCGCCTTTCCGAGCCGGCGGGAAGACCACGAGTCGAGGCCGGGCAGCACGGCGTACTTCAGCGCGTACGGCGTCGTGAAGCGCGGCTTCTCCCTGCTGCGGGGCCCGATCGACCCGACGGGGGCCGGCGACCCGCCCGAGGTGCTGGATC
>JBGPHB010000804.1:0-3246 GCA_041484155.1 Bryobacteraceae bacterium | reverse complement strand
TGCCCCACGGGCGGACAAAGAAGTCAGTGTCTAGTAGGACAGGCAGCACTTAGGAGTACATGATCGACCATCCTGACGTGCGGCGGGCGGTGGAAAACGCGCTGGCTGAGGACATCGGCGCGGGAGACTTAACGACCGATGCTTGCATTCCTGCAAGTCTGGAGGCCGAAGGGCGCTTTGTCGCCCAGCAGGACTTGACGCTGGCCGGTGTCGAGTTATTGGCGTTGCTGTTCGACAGACCGGTTCTGGCAAAGCGAAGCGGAGAGCGAGTTTCTAAGGGTGAACAGATCGCACTGGTGCGCGGACCGGCGAGAGTGCTGCTCTCGCGCGAACGTGTCGCCTTGAACTTCTTACAACGGCTTTCGGGTGTGGCAACCCTGGCAGCCAAGTTTGTTGCGGCGGTCGAAGGGACCGGTGTCCGTATTCTGGATACGCGAAAAACGACTCCGGGGCTGCGGGTCCTCGAGAAAATGGCGGCCGCGGCAGGCGGAATCATGAATCACCGGATGGGTCTGTACGACGCGATCTTGATCAAGAACAATCACATTCGCCTGGCCGGTGGTATCCGGCCGGCCATGCAACTCGTGAGTGGCACAGTAGAGGTCGAAGTCCGGAATCGAGGGGAGATTGAAGAGGCGCTCGCTTGCGGCGCCGCTCGGCTGTTGCTCGATAACATGACTCCACGGCAAGCCGCGGCCGAAATACAGTTCATCAACCAACGCGCGGAAACGGAAATCTCCGGGGGCGTCACGCTCGAGAACGTTCGCGCCTATGCCGAAGCGCGTCCCGATTTCATTTCTTCAGGGGCCATCACGCACTCCGCTACGTCAGTGGATATAAACTGCGGGATCTATGGCGTTTGACCTGGCGTCCGTACGCTTGCGCCTGCCGGATCGCCAGATCGACTGGTTTGGAAGCGTCAACTCCACCATGACTCTCGCGGCGCGCCTGGCGCGCGACGGGTGTTCCTCGGGAACGGTGGTCGGCGCCGACGGTCAAGTAGCCGGGATCGGCCGGCACGGCCATGCCTGGCACTCCGAAGCTGAGGCCGGGTTATACGTTTCCATGGTGCTGCGCTTGCCGAGCGCGCTGCCCGTGGTGATGCTGGCCCTGGGGCTCGCGACCCAGGAGGCGATCGCTGAAGTGACTGGACTGGCGGCGGACCTGCGCTGGCCGAACGACGTGCTGGTCGATGGGCGCAAGTGCGCCGGGATTCTGGCCCAGCTCGAAGGCGCCGCGATCATCGCGGGAATCGGTGTCAACGTCAATCAGACGGCGTTTCCGCGCGACCTCGACTCGCTCGCGACTTCTCTGTGGCTGGCGGGAAAGCAAGGCGTATCGCGCGAGGACCTTCTGGTTGCACTGGTCAACGCAGTGGAAAGCTGCTGTCGGCAGGACCCCTCCACGATCCTGGACATGTTTACGCGCGCGTCAAGTTACGCCGAGGACCGGCGCGTGCGCGTCGAGAAGGATGGCGCGATCATTGAAGGTGTCACCTGCGGTTTGGATCCCTCGGGATTTCTAGTGGTGCGTGAAGACAACGGAAGGGAAACGATCATTCTCGCGGGCGGGGTTCGCCCGGTTTGACGTGAGGACACTATGCTACTAGCGCTCGATGCCGGCAACACCAACGTCACCATCGGCGCCTTCGATGGACCAGACCTCATCGGGAGGTGGCGGCTGCGCACCATTCGGGAACAAACCGCCGACGAGTGGGGCATCCTGATGCGCAACCTGTTCTCCCTGTCGTCACTGGATCTATCGGCGGTGGACGGAGTCGTGATATCGAGCGTGGTGCCCGCGGTGGACCAGCCACTCACCGCCATGGCGGAGCGCTACTTCCAGCGCCGGCCGATGTTCATCAGTCATTTGACCGACATCGGGCTGGCCGTGCGTTACGATCATCCGCGTGAAGTAGGTGCGGACCGGTTAGTAAACGCCGTAGCGGCCTTTCATAAGTACGGCGGGCCATGCGTGGCGGTAGACCTCGGTACCACCATCAACTTCGACATCGTGTCGGCGAAAGCGGAGTTTTTAGGTGGAATCATCTGTCCCGGCATCGGCATGTCGATTTCGGGGCTGTTCGCCAAGACGGCGCGGCTGCCGATGGTGGATTTCCGCGAACCGGAAAAGCTGATCGGAAGCAACACCGTGGGCAGCATCACATCCGGCCTCTACTACGGTTTTATCGGGATGATCGACGCCATTGTGGAGCGCATCACGGCCGAGTTGGGTCCGCAGACCAAGGCCGTGGCGACCGGTGGCGAGGGGCAACTGATTGTCCAGGCATCCCGCCTAGTGAAGGAGTGCGACGAAGATCTTACGCTCACCGGGTTGCGCCTCATCTGGGAAAGAAACCAGGCACGTTGACCGATAACTATTTCAACTATTTCACTGAAACCGAGGAGCATTTTCAGCGCGCCCGGGGCACGGGACTGTTCCTGCTCTCGCCGCTCGATTGGGCGCTGATCGAGGCATGGAAAAACGGAGGGGTCCCGCTCGAAGCTGTTCTGCGCGGCATCGACGCGGCGTTCGACAAGTGGCGGAAACGGCCGGCGCAGGCGCGAATCCACATGGTGAATTCGCTCGCTTATTGCGCACAGGCAGTCGCCGCGGAAGCGCAGGCGATCGCCAATGGGACTCCCGCTCCGCGCAAGGAGTCCAAGCCACCGTTCGCCCTGGATGACGTCCGGTCCTTCGTGGGCCGCAACGCGGAAAAGTTGAAGAACGCCGGGCACCAGCACCTCGCCGGCGCCCTGGAGGCGCTAGACCTCGATACGCTGTACTCCGACCTGGAGCAACTCGAACAAAGGCTCACCGCGATCGAGGAGAAGATGGTCGCGCAACTGCGCGCTAGCGCCAGTGAAGAAGCGCTGTTTGAAGCCCGCAGGGCGCTCGACCTCGATCTAAAGCCGTATCGCGGGAAGATGACGGCCGAGCAACTGGCGATGCTCGAAAAACAGTTCCTGGAGCGGCGGCTGCTCGAATCGGCGGGCCTGCCGAGGTTAAGTTTGTTTTATTTGTGACGGAATCGCCGCGTTCTCGGCGGCATAGTCGAACGGATGCCGAATTGAATTCGCCCGGCGGATTGGCCCGTTCCAATTCAATCGCCGCCGATCATCAGGGTGCACACAAGGCACTCTGCCTAGCTAGTCTTTGGGTTCGTGGATCTGAATTGTCTGCTCCAGCTTGGAGGCGAATGCTTCAGCTTCAGCCTCTGACACCAGCTCAGGGTGGGCCGAAGCC
>JBGPHB010000803.1:0-3250 GCA_041484155.1 Bryobacteraceae bacterium | reverse complement strand
CCGTGTAACCAGTGCGAGCGATACGCGCCGCGCCGCGGGACACGGACCCGTCGGCAAAGTGATAGTTACGGATGGGCGCAAGATCCACCTGCGTGAGCTTCTGCAGGGCTTCCATCGCCCGCGGGCCTTGGATCGCGATCTGCGCGTAGCGCGTGCCCGCGTTTTCGACCGCTGCATCGAACCTGTTGTGAGCCGCGATGTGCTCATAATCCTTATCCTGATTCGCCGCGTTGACACACAGGAAATAGTGATCGTCCGCGACCTTGTGGACCAGGATGTCGTCCACAAAGCCGCCGTGCTCGTACAGCAGAGCCGAGTACTGCGCCTGACCGGCCTGGAGCTTCGACGCCGCGTTGGTGGTGACGTACTCGACCAATTTCAGGGCTTCCGGACCGCGAACCTCGATTTCGCCCATGTGGCTGACATCGAACACGCCGACGCGTTGCCGTACCGTGCGATGCTCGTCCAGGACGCCAGAATATTGCACCGGCATCTCCCAACCGCCGAAATCGACCATCTTCGCGCCCATCCGCCGATGGACGGCGTGAAGCGGAGTGGTCCTCAGTAAGTCAGCGGCTTGGCTCATGGAAAGAATCAGCCTAGCACAGGGAAAAAAAACGATTAGTACCGGGAGGGGGGCTTGACAACGTTACCGCCGTGACTAGAATAAGGATAATCTGCACGGTATGCCGGGCTGTGAACATAAGCGCACGGAATTCCTGATGCGGCGGGACGGGGTCGATTACCTGAGATGTCAGGAATGTGACCAAGTCTTTGAAGCCGACGACCTCGAGCAGGTCTCTGTTTACGAAGACGAGGAAGAGCCGCGCCAGGAGCGCGCATCGTAGTGTTTGTTTAGGAAGTTCTCCGCGCCGGGCTTGCCCAGGTAGCGTTCCAAGAGTTTTCGGCTCATGGTCGCAAGGTTGACGACCACCAGCCCGTCGAGGACGCCCGAGAACTGGTGGTCCACGTTGAAAGCCAGCATCCGGCCTCCGACATTCAGGTACTGGCGCAGCAGGACGGGGATGCCTTTGCCATCGGGTTCGACATCCGCTACCACATCGGACAGCTCCGCCACATTCGCTAGCAAGGATCCCAGAAGCCCCAGGTCGCAGCCCCGGAGCCGCCGGGAGCGGAACCGCTTCTTCGGTTCCACCAACGCCGCCAGTTCGTCATTACCGCAGCGGGCCTTCAGGTACGAAACAATCAGAGCGCGGGACGCCGGGTTGTATTCGCGGCTGATGCTGACAGGCCCGAACAAGACGCGATAGCGGGGATTCCGCGCCACGTAGCGGCCGATCCCTTTCCAAAGGAGCAACAACGCTATGTAGCTCTTCTGATACTCCGGGCGCACGAACGACCGGCCCAGCTCAAGCGCCGGATGGAGACTCTCCAGCAGGCCGGGCCGGAAGCGGAAGAGCGTACTGGTATAGAGCCCGTCCGAACCAAACCGGGACAGCACCGCGTCCGTCCCGGCCAGGCGATAGGCTCCCGCCACTTCGTGGGTCCGTGCGTTCCAGATCCAAAGATGCTGGTAGTGCGCATCGAAGCGGTCCAGATCGCGGGAGCGGCCCGTGCCTTCCCCGGCCTGCCGGAACGCGATCTCGCGGAGACGGCCGATCTCTCGCAAGGTGTTCGGGATCTGCGCCGCCGGGGCTACGCATACCAGGTAATCTCCGTTCTCGATCAGCTTTTGGTCTGGGGCCAGCCCCTCTACTTCGGCTCGCATGGATCGCGGTTCGACGGCTCCGGCGATCGGCGCCCGGCGCGGCTCGATTCGCCATCGCCGGGCGACGCCGCCGCGGGCCTGAAGGACGTGCGTTCGCTGCCACAAGTACTCCGTGGCCTCGCGGTCCGTGGCGAGTTGCGTGAGACACTGCGGACCGATCGGTCTCCCGACCGAAACCCGGATCGTCCGGCCTCTCTTGTTCAACAGCTCGCGCGGAAGGAGCGCGGTGCGCAGGCGGGGGTGGATCAGGCCTGCGATCTGAAAAGCGGGACCGTTAGTCCCATGGAAAAACACCGGTATCGAGGACGCGCCGGCGATCTGAATCAGGCGGGAGACGTGCTCATTCCAATTCGGATCGGCAACCTCGAGTCGCGGTAGCTGAAGGGAGGAAACTTCTCCGGAGGGAAACGTTATTAGCATCCCGCCGCGCCTAAGCCACTCGATACTGTGCCGCAGGGGCTTCCAGTTGGCCTTGGCGGCTCCTCCAAACGGGTCCACGGCAAAGAGGCAGTCGCGCAACTGGGGAATCCTGCCCAGCAGCGAATTCGCGAGGAACTTGACGTCGGGCCGTACCCGTAGCAGCAGGGCCCCCAGAATCGCACCCTCCACCAGGCCGAACGGGTGGTTCGCCACCACGACCGCGGACCCGCCAGACGGGATGCGGCGTAAGTCCTCTGGCGAGATTTCGTATTCAACGTCCAATCCGGCCAGGAATCGTGCGAAGACGGACGATCCGCCGGTCTCGCGAGCTGCCGCCGCCCACGCCCGGTCCAGTTCATCGGGCAAGAGATAGCTCTGCAGGAATCTTCCCGCGCCGCTGAGTGACGCGCGCGCCGAGTCAAACACACCGACTGAATTCGTGGCCATGATGTCCCCCCGGCCACAGCATAGGGAAGCAACGTTACGAATCGATGCAGAAGGGGATAAGGAAGTGTTACTTCCGGTGATCGGGTCTCGGCCAGGGCTCGTTACTCTCCAACTCGTGAAACGCCTTGGACAGTTCCTTCGCCTTCCGAATGTTAAACGTCCGCCTCGTGTTATATTCCTCTACAAACCCTCTCCAGACCTCCGCGATCCTGTTCATTCTGTCACGCAACTGACGTTCCGAGAGTTGCGCCTGGAGCCGCGCCTCCATTGTCTGTTCCGCTTGCGCACGCTCATTGATGAGCGTGAAGTACTGAGGGTCCAGTAGGGGATTCGGTGGATTCTGCGCCGTGCTGAGACTCGATAAACAAATGCCGATGAGTAAGGACTGCCGTACTTCTTTCATGCCCGATAGTACAAAGCGATCAAGAACTTAGTGCGAAAGTAGGGTTACAGATCGAAGTCGTGGTTTAGCCCGCTCCCTCACGGTTGCGGTTCGGTATCGGCACTTTGCCCAATCAGCTACTTACCGAACCGCGACCGTGAGGGAGCGGGCTCGAGGAGACAATTTCACACCTTGGGCGTGACGGCTCTCGCCGTCCTGGCGTATCCTCGTATTTGGGATTGACTTCGCTACCATCACCTCTCCGCATCGTG
>JBGPHB010000802.1:0-3255 GCA_041484155.1 Bryobacteraceae bacterium | reverse complement strand
TTGCTGCGAAGGCATTCTCGATCTATCCAACCGAGGAGGCCGCACGCGAGTGGTCCGATACGCTCGACCGTTTGGGTCGCGCCGAAGACGCCGTCACACGGCTGGCCGACGCCTTCGCGATTGTCGATCCGCACTCGGCCGAGGCCGATCATGCCGCCGACCGCCGCCGCTTGGGCGAGCTGTATCGCCAGCTCCATGGTTCGGAAGAAGGGTTGGGCGATCTGATTCTATCCGCCTACGATCGCACGGCGGCGCTGCTGGAAGGCCGGCGAAGCCGGTTGCGCACGCTGGACCCGAACTTCGGCGCTGCCGAGCCGATGCAGTTCGTGCTGACCGGTTTGGATGGAAAGAAACTAGGGCTGGGCAGCCTCAAGGGTAACGTCGTCGTCCTGGATTTTTGGGCGACATGGTGCGTTCCATGCCGCACGCAGCACCCGATGTACGAAACCGTCAAGCAGCGTTTCAAGGATCGCACCGACGTGGTGTTTCTTGCGATTGATGCGGACGAGGACCACGAGCTGGTCGCGCCCTTCCTGGAAGAGCAGAAGTGGAGCCGCTCCGTCTATTTCGAAGATGGCCTCCAGCGCCTGTTGCAGGTGACCTCGATTCCCACCACGATCATGTTCGACAAGCGAGGGCGGCTGTGGAGCCGCATGAACGGATTTGCTCCGGATCGTTTTGTCGAATCGCTGACCGAGCGGATCAGGGGCGCATTGGCGGAGAACTGATGGGTAGTGTCTGAAAGGTGCGTTGAACGCTACTTGTTGTTTTTCCAAGTAGTTTGCAGCCAACTGAACATGTCAAGCTGACTACCGCCACCGTATCCGAATCCTGACCAAGTATCGGTTCCGTTAGAACCAAGCTCTATGACAAGTAAATGGACTCCGGGGAAGGCCGCCATCGCTGCGTCACGAAGTGTGGACCCAGAAAGTGTTCCAAAGGAATCTGTTACTAGCCACGTATCTGTGAACCGATGCCACCATCCCGCATGAGGCTGGACGGAATTGAGATACGCCTTGAATGCCGTATGTTGCTCTGCCGTTCCACCATTGAGCAGTACTATGAAGCGTTTTTTCATTCCCCCAAACTCCCTGATCGGGTCGATGGATATGGTAGGCGCGGTGGTGGTGGATTCCTCAATTTTGAAGGTCCCTGCATTGCTGTCGCCGTAGAATCCCTTCTCAATCGCAAGCTTCTGAATCACGTAGGTCTCGCTGCGCAGTAGGTCCTCTTTCTTGCCAAAGAGGCAATAGACATATGTGATCAGGTATAGCGACGCAGCCAGGGCCGCGAATACGGCGAACAGAACGACAACCCACAATGGAGCATGTACGTAGACTGCTCCTAGCGTTCCAGCGATTGATATCGACAGTAGCCATGCAACTGGCCGCAAAACTGTCGATTTCGACCCTTGGGCGGTGGCTTGCTCCAAGAAGGCGGTGATCACTCGGGCAGGAATCACTATAAGCTTTCCAATTCTGCCCCTGAAAGAAACGCGATCCATGATACACTCCAATCAGGCCGCATTTAACGCCGCTCGAAACGGGTACCAGCCGTTCCGAGTAGTGGCAGCCAGATTGAAGCTTCTGAATCGCCTGCGCCTTATTCTACGCTAGAAGTTCCGCGAGGTCCCAGACGTGATCCGTGATTTTCAGGCACACCAACTGATCGTTGATGCGCGGCACCGCTGATATACTTGGCATAGGTGATTTTGGTGGACTCCCAATCGAGCGATCCGCGCTACAACTTTGACGCCAACCCCGCTATAGAGGAGATCATTGCTCAACAGGGAAAGGGCCCCATCGACGTCTCCGTTCTGCACAAGAACGCCAGGCCGGACGATGAACCCATCGAAGATTTCCTCACGGCCCTGCGTGAATGGCGCGGTCATGGTAAAACCGATCCCGCGGCATGAGCACGGTTCTTGTCGACACCGACGTTTTCTCATTTCTTTTCAAAGGGCACTCGTTCGGCGCGCTGTACGACGCTGACCTCGACGGGAAAACCGCAGCTCTTTCCTTCATGACTGTGGCAGAACTGGATCGTTGGGCGATTCAATCAAAGTGGGGCGAAGCCCGGAAGAACTGGCTTCAGCTCTATATGGAGCCGTTCTCCATCCTGGTCTATGACCGTGCGCTCTGCACGAAGTGGGCTGAGGTTATGGTGGCCGCGCAAGCGAGAGGATACCGCATCGAATGTGCGGACGCTTGGATCGCCGCCACTGCCCTTCTCTACGATCTTCCGTTGGTGACTCACAATCGAAGCGACTACCGGGGCGTGCCCGGGCTGACTGTCATTTCGCACGGCGCCAGCTAGTGTAGTCCGGCAGGCAGGTCAATGATCAATGCGCAAAAAGGGGACTGGCTCGAATTTCGCCGTCCTTGCGAAATTCTTGCCTGTACCTTTCTTGCCCCGTTTCAAACAGTATGCTGCGGACGGGCAAAACCGGTCCTGGCACGAATTTCGCAAAGACGGCGAAATTCAAGCCAGTCCCGGTTTTGCGTAGCATAATTGTTCCATGCCCTTCCGCCGCGTGATCTGGATCGTCCTCGACAGCGTCGGAATCGGCGAGATGCCGGATGCCGAGGCTTACGGCGACCGTGGTAGCGACACGCTCGGCAATCTCGCCCGCCGGTGTCCCTTGCGTCTGCCGAATCTGTGCCGGTTGGGTCTGGCCAACATCAAGCCGCTCGCCGGCCTCGAACCCGCGGCCGAGCCGGCGGGCGCCTTCGGCCGCTGCGCGCTGGCGTCGCCGGGCAAAGACACCACTACTGGACACTGGGAGATGGTCGGCATCCATCTGGACCAGCCGTTCCCGCTCTATCCGCACGGCTTCCCGCCGGACGTGATGAACGAATTCGAGCGGCGCATCGGGCGAAGCACGCTGGGAAACAAAGCGGCATCGGGCACGGAGATCATCCAGGAACTGGGCGAAGAGCACGTGCGTACCGGCTCGCCGATCGTCTACACCTCGGCCGACAGCGTGTTCCAGGTGGCGGCTCACGAAGAGGTGATCCCGCTGTTCGAGCTATACAAGATCTGCGAAATCGCGCGAGAAATCCTGCGCGGGCCGCACGAGGTGGGACGCGTGATCGCGCGGCCCTTCGTTGGCGGCCTCGGCGCATTCACCCGCACCCCGAATCGCCACGATTACGCCGTCCCTCCACCCAAGGGCATGTTGCTCGACCAGCTCGCCGAGTGCAACATCGAGGTTTACAGCGTCGGAAAGATTTTCGACGTGTTCCTGGGGCGGGG
>JBGPHB010000801.1:0-3258 GCA_041484155.1 Bryobacteraceae bacterium | reverse complement strand
TTCGTCCAGAGCGTGCTCCCGCAGACTGGCGAAGAGCACCAGGTGCCGCTTCTGCAGCAGGCGCAGCGCCGGCAGCAGGGTGTCGTCGTCTTCGTCCCGGAGGTTGGAGATCAAGACCACCAGCGCCCGCTTGTTCAGACGCTTGGACAACTCGACAGCCGCCTGATAGTAGTCGCTGGTCAGCAGTCCGGGCTGCAGACCGTACACCTGATTCAGGATGTGGTTGACCATCGCCTGCGACTTGCGCGGTGCCAGCCACAGATGCGGGCCGCTCATGGTCATCAGCCCGACCGCGTCGCCCTGACGCACGCCCACGTAGGCGAGCAGGAGCGTAGCGTCGAGCGCGTGATCGAAGTGAGAGCAATCGTCGTCCTTGGCTCGCATGCGCCGGCCGCAGTCGACCAGAAACACAACCTGCTGATCGCGCTCATCCTGGTAGTCCCGCGAGATCAGTTTCTGCATGCGCGTGCTGGCCTTCCAGTCGATCTTGCGCTGGCTGTCACCCTCGCGGTATTCGCGCAGCTGGTCGAAGTCCAGGCCTTCGCCGCGCCGGCGCCGCTGCAGGATCCCCATCTGCGACAGCCGATTGTCGGTGGCGAACAGCGCGTAGCGGGTGAGGGCCGCGAAGTTGGGGTAAACGCGTAGAACAGAGGGTTCGCCGACGCGGATCCGCCGCTGCCAAAGCGTCAACGGAGAGTGAAGGCGCAACTCGGTCGGACCGAAGTGCAGGTCGCCACGGCTGGTGGGGCGCACCCGGTAGTGAAACTCGGCCCATCCGCCGGCCGGGATCGCCAGCTCGCGAGGCAAGCCCTCGACCGTGCACTCGGGCGGATGATGGTCGAACGCCTCGCAGGACAACCGCACGCGATCCCGGTTGGAAACGTGGATGCGCGCATCAATCCAGACGTAAAGCGGCGCCGATGCCGGCAGCACTCGGCGGGCTTCCACCCGTACCCGGCGGGCGGCCAGCAGCAGATCGCCGAATACCACGGCGCCGAACAGCGCGCTCCCCATGATCCACACGCTGGCCGCCGCATCCCAGATGGACGCCGCGACGGCGCTCACTAGCCAGAGCAACACAAGACGGACCAGAAGAAAGGAAGGAATCATCCAGGGGACGGACAGGCACGTGCCTGGCGGCAGTGTATCGCCCTCGCCCCGTCTCTTCCAGTTGTGGAATAGCGCGCGGGTCGGTTACGAGCGCCTCGAACGCAGCTTGACGTACTCGATACAGTGATTTCTCGCGTCGCCGTCCAGAGCGTCGCACTCGCGCAATTGCGCTTTGTATTCGGCTTTCTCGACGTTGCGCGTAAAGGTGGCACGTCCCGACGTTCGCAGGATGCCGGTGCCCGCGGTGGCATCCGTGCGCGCCGGTGTCGCCCGTGCCGCGGAGTTTGTGCCCGGGTCCGGTCCCATCGCCAGGGGCAGCTGGGCCGGTATGAACAGCGGGCGCAGCGGACTCGGCGCCGCCGCAGTAGCGGAAGTGAGAGCGATCGAATCCGAACCCGGGGAAACTGTCGCCCCACGCGGCCCGTGGACGATGCAAATCCCGAGGATCCCGGTAACTACCAGCGTAACCAGCCTGGACATGATGGTTCACCTCCAATCGGTGCGGCTTGGGCTTTGGGCCCGATCCGAGCCGGCATTCGATCCCGGCCCCCCTGAACGATTACTCCGGACGTTTACACGCCGGACTTCACTGGTGAATGGTCATTCAATTGCTGGTTTTGTAGTCGGCTCTGGCGTCGAAGGCGGCTTTTGCATCCTTCCGCGCTGCGCGGCTTTCGTTGGGTAGCTTCCGCAAGCGCAATGCCAACGTCTTGATCCAGTCAAACCAGGAAGTTAGGACAGTGACACGCGGAGGCAGGTGTAAGAAATACTCGCCCGGAATGTAGAATCGACATGTCCGGGCTTGGCGTGGCGACTGGTATTGCCCGCGCCCAACGTCGCCAAGAAATGACGCATGTCCGTCGCCTGGGCCGAGGGAACCGACATTCGCGGGCCGGGGGTTCCAACCAGTACGCCGAAGCCTGCCGTCGCGCGATCAGCCTCGAAGCTGATCCGGTGGGGCGCCGCTTCCCGCAAGGCGAGCTCTCGCAGGCCTAGCTTCGGCCAACCGCTGGACCAGATCGGCCCAGTTGGGAACCCGTACCCTATAGCAGGCGCGCCCGTTCGCGCGACCGTGAGTGTTGATCTGCCGACTTCCCGGAGCGAAGGGCCTCCCTTACGTACGGTACCGCACATACGCGACCGGGAATTTGGCGTATTTAGCCGAGACCAGTACCGGGATTCTTTTTAGCCCGGAAGCATTGTGTCCGGCGTTCGATCCCGTCGTTTTTTCCGGATGCCGACGACAACACCAAGGCCGACACGCTCAGCAAGAGGAATTTATGAGCCAACCTTTGCGCTTGTTGATGGTTGAGGATTCACCAGCTGACGCCACCCTATTGCCACTCACTCTGCGCGGTGGAGGCTATGAGGTCGAGTCCGCCGTAGTAGACAATTCCATTGCCATGCGGCTTGCATTGGAGCACCGGGATTGGGATTTGATCACTTCTGACCACGCCATGCCGAACTTCAGCGCCCCCGCGGCCTTGGCTCTGGCTAAGGAATTGCGCCCGGAGGTGCCGTTCATCGTCGTATCCGGAGAGATCGATCTCGATCTGGCCGTCTCGCTGATGAAAGGCGGCGCACTAGACTACGTCCGGAAACAGGAGTTACCCCGCCTGGTTCCGACGATTCAGCGCGTATTGCGTGAGGTAGAGGCACGCCGTAAGCACCAGCTGGCAGTGCATGCGCTGGAAGATTCAGAAGCTCGTTACCGGCGCCTATTTGAAACGGCCCAGGATGGGATATTGATCCTCGACGCGGACACCGGCCAGATACTGGACGTGAACCCATTTCTGATCAAGATGCTGGGCTACTCCAAGGAGGAGTTTCTGGGGAAGCAGCTCTGGGAAATCGGGGCCTTCCCAGACACGGAGGCATCCAAGCTTGCGTTCGCGGAATTGCAGAGCAAAGGCTATGTCCGCTATGAAGACTTGCCGCTTGAGTCGAGCACCGGCCAGAAAATTGCTGTCGAGTTTGTCAGCAATGTCTACCTGGTCAACCACGCGAAAGTAGCCCAATGCAACATCCGCGATATTACTACGCGTGCCCTGGCGGAAGCGGATATCCGCGAGCTCACTGCTGGGCTCGAGCAACGCGTACAGGGACATACCGCCGAACTGCGGCAGACGAATGCCGACCTGCAGCATG
>JBGPHB010000800.1:0-3262 GCA_041484155.1 Bryobacteraceae bacterium | reverse complement strand
CCATCGCGTCGGGCAGGCAGGTTGTCGGGATCGCCGGCGAGAGCGACCAACGTCCAGGGTTGTCCAACCTTGACACTCACTCGGGACTCTCCTTGGATTTCGAGTTCGGGCGGGATGTTGGTTCGAAGCTCGTCGCGCAGGCTGCCGAAATCGCCGCCGACCTCGGTCGAAATCACCTGTTTGTCGATTTGGTAGTCGGTCTTGAGCGACGCGTAGGCCTTCTCCGTTCTGCCATGGGTCGCAAGAGTCCAGATCAGCTCTTTGTTGCCGAAGTCCTTCGGCACGCGAACCGTGAACAGAAACGGGTTCCGGCGCGGATAAAAGTGCGTCGGCTGCCCCTGGTCGGGGCCTCCAGGTTCGATGGTGTTGTCCGGGCCGACAGCGACGTCGAACTCCTCCAGCCAGTTCGTGTTCATGTAGCCGAAGTACATCGTGAAGGAGCCATCTTCGTTCGGCATCCATCCTTCATACGCCGGCGACACGCTCTGCCCTTTCGAGTACGTGAATCTCGTCTGGGCGTCGGCAGGCTGCAGCCAGAGGATGCCCGCCAGAGAGGCGAGAATTCCGCCTCGAATCATCATTGGCTTCCAGCGCTCGTCACCACCGGCGGCACTGGAGGCGCCCAGCACAAAGGACAGCCGATATCGTAGTCGTTCCGGCTCTTCGCCTTCGCTCGCCGCTTGGCCATTTCAGCCTGGAACTGTTCCTCCGTGAGCGCGACGGAATACCCCAGATCGATGAACATGTTCGCGACCGAGCGGCGTCCGCCACCCGCCCAGTTCCTGGGATCCGCGGGGTTCTTGTTCGCCGGCGTCGTGTCGAGGAAACCAATCAGGTGAACGATCGTGCCCTTTGGCAGCAGCGGCGCCGCATCGTCGTCGTACACGTATTGCTTCACCCAGTTGTGGTCATAGCCGACGCAGTTCAACGTGTGGATGTTGTGCCCCCAGATCGCTTCCAGGCACATGCGCACGCCGGGCGCGTGCAGGTGCGGCTCGAACGCGATGATCTTGGTGTGTTCGGTCAGCGTGGCGTATGCGTGAAGCTCCTGCTTCGCCTGATTCGGCTTCACGTCGATGTCGATGCCGTTGCCCAGACGCAGGGTCGAGCGGCGGTACAGCGGCTTGTAGCCTTTCGGGAAGAACTTGAAGGCGAATTCAAGACGCGCCTTCGTTTCGCGGCCGTTGGAATGAATGTGGCCCGCGGTCAGCGCGAGCGAAGAATTCGCGGCCAGGAGCCTGCCGGCTTCGGGCGGAAAGATATCCGCGTTGCGCCCGACCTCGTGAATGGGCCAGCTCGTCGCCGCTTCTTCGCCGGTGCTCGTCTGGCCCGGCACCGTGCTGGAATATGTCATGTGGTGGAACACATACCGTCCGCCCACGGTCTTGGTCGGGCCGGCTTTCGGAATGTCGTTCAGTTCCCTGACCTCGACTGCGGACACGTACCTGTCTTCCGTGAGGCCCGTGGGAATGAGCCCGGCGTCTCCCCACCAGTCGGGTCCGGCGGCGGGAACCGTCACCTCTTTGGATTTCAGCACCAGGTCCGGTTCACCGATCGTCCACTTCTCCGAATCGTCGAAGCTGAGTGGGGGTGGCATGTCGGACGGATTGCCGCGCGACGCCCCGCTGTTGGTCCACTTCACGATCTTGGCGATCTCCTCGTCAGTCAGTGAAGGATCGTTCTTGAACTTCTGAATGCCGATGTCTTTCTCCACAAACCACGGCGGCATGACGCCGGCGTGGGGACCGATAAGGGTCCGCTCCTTGAGCGCGCGGGCCCAGGGTCGGACCTCTTCGTAGGTGACCAGCGACATCGGAGCCACGCCGTTCGCCCGGTGACACGTTTGGCAGCCGCGCTGCAGGATCGGCGCGATATCTTTCGTGAAAGTGACGTCGCCTGGCTGCGCTCGCAAGGCGGCCGGCGCACAGAAACCGGCAAAGACGGCGATAAGACCTCTGATATTCATCGCACACCTCCCCTCGTAAGATCATATCTATCTTACATTAGAACGTGTTAGATTCGACTCATGGCGCGCAAAAAGGGGACTGGCTCGAATTTCGCCGCCTTTGCGAAATTCGTGCCTGTACCCTTTTTGCCCCGTCATCAAACCGTCATGCTTCGGACTGGCAAAGCCGGTACAGGCTCAAATTTCGCAAAGACGGCGAAATTCGATCCAGTCCCGGTTTTGCATACTCTACTGTTACTGAACATGAAGCTTTTCCCGATCGCCTTGCTCTTGTGTCTCTCCATCCACGCGCAAGTGAATCCGGCTACGCAGTTACGGACGCTGCTTGGCGAAACACCGCGTCTTGCGGTCGACCAAGTTCCGCTCACGGTTCGGATGCCGGAAACCACGTCGCTCGGAACCGTTTCGTCGGTCGCCGCGGATCGCGACCAGGTGATCTATGTTCTGCAACGCGGTGACAAGGCGGACCCGGTTCTTGCAGTGAATCGGGACGGCCGAGTGTTGCGTTCCTGGGGCAAGGGGATGTTCACGGTGCCCCATAGCGTCCGTATCGATCCCGATGGAAATATTTGGACGGTGGATGCCGGAAGTTCCCTTTTGCTGAAGTTCTCGGCGGAAGGCAAGAAGCTGGCGGAAATCGCGGTGGGAGAGATTGCGGTCGGCGACAAGTGCGCCTTTCCGATGCTGTGCGGAACCACAGACGTTTCGTTTGGACCCAACGGGCGAATCTTCATCTCCGATGGTTACGGCAACGCGCGAATTCTGGAATACACCGCCGCCGGGAAGCGGGTAAAAGTGTGGGGAAGCGCCGGAAGCGGGCCCGGGCAATTTCAAATTCCGCACGGCATTGCGAACGACGGGAAGACTCTATACGTTGCGGATCGGGGAAATGCCCGCATTCAACGCTTCGACCTGGACGGCGGCTACCTGGGAGAATGGACGCACCTCGGCCGGCCGTTTGCGCTGAAGCTCAGCGGCGGGGCGCTGTGGGTCGCGATCATGACGCTCGAACCGGCGGGCCAGAGTGTCCGGGCTTCTCCGTGGATTCTTAAGGTCGATCCATCGGCTGGGAAAGTCCTGGGTCAAGTGGAGTCGCCGGGGCCGCACTCTGTCGACGCTAACGAGGCAGAGGAGTTGTTCGCGAGCGGTTGCTGCGGCGGATCGAATCCGACGGGTCTTTCGTGGTTTCGGCGAAGGTGACAACCAGTAGTGTCCGGCTAACGCTTGACTCGTCGTCGGCAACTGACTGTGCGGCGGGCTGTTAGGCCGGTTTTTATCCCGCCGCGATTTGAAAAT
>JBGPHB010000799.1:0-3265 GCA_041484155.1 Bryobacteraceae bacterium | reverse complement strand
GGGCGACAACCTGGTCCCTGATTATGTGACGCACGTTCAGCAAGGCGGCTTCTACGGCTGGCCCTGGTACTACACGGGTGGAAATCAGGACCCGCGCCATGAAGGCAAGCATCCCGAATTGAAAAACAAGGTGCTCGTTCCCGATGTTCTGTTGCAACCACACAACGCATCGCTTGCCTTTGCGTTCTATCAGGGCTCTCAATTCCCCGCCGAGTACCGCGGCGATCTGTTCGCCGCCGAGCACGGATCGTGGAATCGCTCCATCAAGGCTGGTCATGAGGTGATCCGGGTCCCTCTGGATAAAGGCCGCTCAAGCGGTGTCTACGAAGACTTCCTCACCGGATTCCTCACGCCGGAGGGTAAGCCTTGGGGAAGGCCCGTTGGCGTCACCGTAGCGAAGGATGGCTCGTTGTACATCACCGACGACGGATCCAAATCCATCTGGCGTGTCAGCTACGCCGGAAAATAGGGCGGCTGATATTTGGCCACCGCCGCCCAACAGCCACCTGGCGGCGCGAGCCTTGCGAGCCGCTGCTCGGTCTGTCACGGCCATCCTACGATGACGCCTACACCGGCTCCGACTTTAGATCTTAACAAGAAGTAAAGGAGGACTAGCTCCGGGCCTTTTCGAATGCGTCCGCCAGCCGAAACATCCGCGCCTCATCGAAATGACTCGCGAGGATTTGCATCCCAACCGGCAATCCCTCCGACGTCGTCCCGCACGGCACACTCATGCAGGGGATGCCGGCCAGATCGCCCGTGATGGTGTAGATATCCGACAGAGACATCGCGAGCGGGTCGTCGATCTTCTCGCCCAGTTTGAACGCCGGGAACGGAGACACCGGTGCGATAATCGCGTCCACCTCAGCGAAAGCGTTGGTGAAATCCCTCGCGATCAGCGCCCGCACCTTCTGCGCCTTCAGATAGTACGCGTCGTAGTAGCCGGCGCTCAGCACATACGTGCCGAGCATGATCCGCCGCTTGCACTCAGCGCCGAAGCCTTCGCCTCGGGAGTTGCGGTACATGTCGCTCAGCGTTTCGGAATTCCCCGAACGGAACGTGTACCGTACGCCGTCATAGCGCGCCAGGTTCGAGCTCGCCTCGGCCGTGCAGATGATGTAATAGCACGCGATCGCGTAGTCCGTGGCCGGCAGGCTGATCTCGCGCACCTCGCAGCCAAGCTTCTTGAGAGTCTCGATCCCTTCGGCGATGCGGTCGCCCGTATCGCTGGCGAGTCCCTTGAAGTATTCGCGCGGCAATCCGATCCGCATTCCACGCACATTGCCGTCCAGCATCGAGACGTAGTCCGGCGCCGGAGCGTCGGCGGAAGTGGAATCGCGCTCGTCCCGTCCGGCGATCACCCGAAGCAGCGTCGCGGAATCCCGCACATTCCGGCTAAACGGTCCGATGTGATCGAGCGAGCTGGCAAACGCCACCAGCCCGTATCGCGACACCCGTCCATAGGTGGGCGTCACGCCGACGACGCCGCAGAATGAAGCTGGCTGCCGAATCGATCCGCCCGTATCCGAGCCGAGTGACACCACCGCCGTCCCCTGCGCCACCACCGCCGCCGATCCGCCGCTCGAACCGCCCGGCACCCGATCGAGCGCCACCGGATTGCGCACCGGGCCGAACGCCGAATTCTCATTCGACGACCACATCGCGAACTCATCGCAATTAGTCTTGCCGATGATGACCCCGCCCGCCTGTTCAAGCCGGATCACGGCCGTCGCGTCGTAGGGCGGGATGAAATCGGCCAGCAGCTTCGAGCCGCAAGTGGTCTTGAGACCCTTGGTCACGATCACGTCCTTGACCGCGATCGGCACGCCGCCGAGCGCCCCGGGATCTTCTCCCCGCGCCAGCTTCTCGTCGACTTGCGCGGCCGCCGCCAGCGCCCGGTCCGTGGAAAACCGCAGATAGGCGTTGGTCTTCGGATTCTCCGTTTCGGCGAAGCGCAGCGCTTCCTTGGCCAGTTCCGTCGCGCTGAACGCGCGCTTCTGCAGGCCGTCCTTTACTTGGTCGATGGTCAGGGCCGGAACATTCATGACCGTTCGATGACTCGCGGCACTTTGAAATAACCCGCGCCCTTCTGTGGAGCGTTGCTCAGCGCCAGCTCCGTTCCCAGGGGCGGACGTTCGCGGTCGGGCCGAAGCGTGGCGGTCTCCTCGGCGCTGTACAGCACTTGCGCCATCGGCTCCACGTTTGACGTGTCCAGCTCGTTGAGCTTGTCCATGTGTTCGAGGATTCCGTCCAGCTCGCGCGCGAATTTCCGGACCTCTTCGTCCGAAAAGCTCAGGTTCGCCAGATCGGCCACGTACCGCACTTCTTTTTCCGTCAGCTTCAAGCCAGTTCCCTTTTTCGAGACAGGATGTAGTTCCGCCGCATGCCTGGATCCTCGATCCGGTCCGCTTCATCTTCCGAGAGTTTCGGCGCCGAAAGCTCGGCGCGCTGCGGTCCGCGTCTGGCGGGAGCGACGCGAAACTCCAATTCACCCACGAGTCCTTCGCCCAAGCTCTCGGCGAGCCTGGACAAAATCATCTTGCTCATCCCGAACAGTTGCTTTTGCCAGATGGCGTCATCCACGCCCACGATCAGCTTGTCACGCACCATCCGCTCCGCACGCGCGTGACGCGCGATCCGCTTGCCGACCGCCATGCTCCAGGCGGCGTAGACCAGTTCCGGGCTCGAAACCGAATCTCCGGGGAAGTTCAATTTCCCCATGAGTCTGCTGGCGCGTTCCATGAATTGTCCGGAAACGATCATCTTAGCATGCGGGCCACGCCGATGATCGAAGGAAAGGGTGGCTAGGAGATCTGATCCAGCGTTTCGCGAACCTTGCGCGCCAGTGCTTCCGGCGTGAACGGTTTTTCCAGGAAGGCCGCCCCCGAATCGAGCGCGCCATTTTCCATCATGGTCTCGGCCGGGAAGTCTGACATGTACAGCACGCGCGCGTTCCGGCGCAGAGGGCGTAGACGCGCCGCGAGTTCCTTGCCATTGGTGGCGGGCATCACCAGGTCCGTGAGCAGCAGGTGAACTTGGCCCGGATGAATGCTCGATATTCGGATCGCCTGGTCGCTGTTGGCCGCCGGCAGAACGGTGTAACCCGACCGCTCAAGCACTTGCTGCGTCAACTCTCGAAGGGCCGGTTCGTTTTCCACCAGAAGAATGGTTTCATTTCCTCGCCGCAGGAATTCGCCGTCGCCAGGATCGTCAGGAGCCGCCAGTTCCGCCGCAGGCAGGTATATTTTGAATGTGCTCCCCTTGC
>JBGPHB010000798.1:0-3274 GCA_041484155.1 Bryobacteraceae bacterium | reverse complement strand
TCTGCAAGATGGGAAGAACGTCCTTGTTGAATGTCACCGACGTGGTGGAGTTGGGAGCCGCGAGCGCCGCAATCCCCATCAGGTAACCAGCGAGAGATACCCGTAGCATAGTCACTCTTCGTGCCTCCTTGGCGAGCTACACTGCGACCACATTGTATCGTACTGTAGACTATCGCAAGGGTCAGCCATGGATATCTTTCATGTTAATTGGCTCGCGGTGCTCATCGCGCCATTCGCGGGTTTCGTGATCGGGCCCGTGTGGTACGGGCCACTCTTCGGCCAGGCCTGGATGCGAGCCTCCGGGGTCACTACGGATCAGGTGCGCGCGAGTAACAAGGGGAAGCTCTACGGCACAACGTTCGCGCTGAATCTGATCGCTTCGTGCAGTCTCGCGATGTTTCTTGGTCCGTCCGCGACCTTGAAATTTGGCGTGATGGCGGGACTCCTGACGGGGTTGACGTTTGTCAGCACGGCGCTGGGCGTGACCTATCTTTTCGAGTTCCGGCCGTTCAGTCTTTTCGCCATCAACGCCGGTTACCAGACCCTGGTGTTCACGGCCATGGGCGCGATTCTCGGTGCGTGGTAACGCAGGCCCTGGCCTGCAATGTTTTCAGTCGCGGCGAGGAAACCCCGCCCTTACGGGCGGGGCTTTTCGTATCAGCGCGGGCCAGTTGGTGACCAGTGTCAAACCTGGATCGCTCTGCGCCTCGACGCGCACCAGGAAGCGCTTGCCGTCCGGTGAAGTGTCATAGGGAGGCGCGCCCGAGCCGGACGCCGACGGAGGTAAGTCGAGCAGCTCGCGCGGGGCGGAGACCTCCACTGAGCCGGCTCCGAACTTCAGGCTCACCATCACCAGTTTGTTGTCCAACGTCTCGTAATAGAGCTCGCGCCCATCCGGTCCCCACACAGGAAAGCTGCCGCCGTGCGGTGAAATGTGGAACGCGCGGGCTGGTTCCGGAAAGGCCCGAATGTAGATCTCAACGCGGCCGGATTCGTTGGATTGGTACGCTACCCAGGCTTCGATAGACGGCGTGCGCAAGTAAGGTCGCGGCTTCGCCAGGTCCGGTGCTCCTTGCGGAGTCACCGGAAGCACCCAGAGATCGATCCTGCTGACGGGTTCGGCTTCCCAAAACAGGATGGACCTGCCGTCACGGGACCAGTCCGCGGCGAATTGATTGTTCGGCGACTGGGTCAGGCGCACCGGGTCGGCGGATCCGTTCGGGTCGGGCTGTTGAAGGCCGTTGGTTGAGAGGTCACTCGCGAGGCCAGGCCGTTTTCGTCCACCACCCATACAGCTCGGAGCGCCGAAGTATCGTAGAGCAGGTAACCGTTCGCCTGCATTCATCCGCGGCCAAAATGTTTTGGGCGTTTATCGCGCTGCCGAACTACCCTTGATCAGCGCCGGCCAGTTGACGATCACCGTCAGCGCCGGCGTGCGATGATCTTCGGGCCCCTGCACTAGAAACCGCTGGCCGTCCGGAGCCGTGTCATAGGGAATCTGGAACACTCCCCGAATCTCGCTCGGCATGGGAAACAGCTCGTGCGGCGGGGAGGGCTCCACCGAGTCCCCCTGAATCTTCAGACTGACCGCCATCAGCTTGCTGTCCGGCGACACGTAGAACAGCTCACGCCCGTTGGGGTTCCACTGCGGATACTGGCCTCCCGCCGTCGAAATCCGGTGCGCTCCGCGAGGTTCCGGAAAGGACTGAAGATACACTTCGAAACGCCCGGACTCGTCCGACTGATACGCCACCCAGCCGGGCGAAGACTGGGGTGAGAACCTCCCGAACAACTCCATAAAGCGCGTCCGCAGATATGGCTTCGGATCGCCCGGCTTGCCATCCGGCGTCATGGGCAGAATCCACAGGTCCTGCTGGGTGTCCCGGCCCGTTTCGAAGTACAGGATAAAGCGCCCGTCCGACGACCAGTCCGTCGCGCAGTGCGATGTCGTCTTATCGGTAAGCCGCAGTTGGGTTCCTGAGCCGTTGGCCTCTCGAAGATACAGGTTGAAAGGCGATCCGTTGCAGAACAGGATCCCGCGACCGTCGGGCGACCACACGGGCAAATGACTGGGGCGCGGGTTGGCCGTCAGGCGGTTGGAGACTCCCCGTGCGGCCTCCAGCACCCAAATGTCGATGGCCGGAGTGTCGTTCACACGCGCAAGGGCGACGCGCGAGCCTTCCGGCGAGATGCGAAAGTTGAAGTAGTCCCCCGGTTCACCGGCCACGCCCAAAGGCTTACCGGCGCGATCGAGCCACGTCAACCGGCGTGGGGGCGGCGCGGGAGCGTACAACAGAACCCCGCTCGACGACGACGCCATATACAGGGGGCCCATGGACACGGAGCCCCTCGCCACCGGGTCGGCTACCAGCCGCGGCTCGGTTACCAGTTTGAGCGTCGACAGATCCAGCTGCTGCGCCACCACCGCCGACCCGTGGGACCACAGCAGGTAATCCCTTCCGTCACCGCCCGGCCCAAAGAGCGCGATCGCGTCCGTCGCCAGCAGCTTGGTGCGCTCCGTAGGCTTGGCGAAGGATGCCACAAACACGCCCGAGTTTTCCGGCTGTGCACCCCGGACCGAATATAGGAAGCGTCCGCCAGGAAGCACCTGCGGCCAGTAGTGATAAGACTCGCTGCGGGAAGGATCCAGACTGGTGAGAGGCGTCGCCTTTCCGCCGGAAGCTGGAACTTCCAGCAGTCCCGTCCTGCCGCCCGAGAGCCCGACGATGATGCGCCCGTCAGGGGACCATGCTCCCCCGTTCGCCCGGCTCGGTATTTCACAAATCAGTGCGGGCGGTCCGCCGGCCAGTTCGACACGCAGCAGCCTGGTTCCGGAGAAAAAGGCCAGGGACTTGTTATCCGGCGACCAGAAGGGCATCTCCACCGCGTCTGTACCCGGCGCCAGCGGTCGAGCGTCGGCGCCGTCGAGCGGCCTGACCCACAGCTCGCTCTTGCCGGCCCGCCCGACGATGTAGGCGGCCGTCTTACCGTCGGGCGATAGGGCAATGCCCCCGCTGGGACCTGCTCCAATGATCAACCGCCCGCCGTCCGCAACGTCGAGTTGAAGGCGATAGGCGAGCTGTTCCGTGGGTTTCGGCTGACGGTAACGCCACAGTGTCCATCCCGCCGCAAGTGTGCCAAGAAGTGCGGCTGCCGCGGCCAGCCATCTCCACCGCCGGCTGGACGTCGCTTTCGGAATCGTCCGCTGCGAGCCTACCGTGGTGACCAGCGCGACGAACTTGTAGCCTACGCGTGGAAGGGTCTGGATATAGCT
>JBGPHB010000797.1:0-3281 GCA_041484155.1 Bryobacteraceae bacterium | reverse complement strand
GCTTGCAAGCCTGCGAGGGGGCGCTCTTGGTGGTCGACGCCTCGCAGGGAGTAGAAGCGCAGACCCTGGCCAATACGTACCTGGCGCTGCACCACAATCTGGAGATCATCCCGGTCATCAACAAAATCGATCTGCCGTCGGCCGATCCGGACCGTATCCGGGAGCAGATCGAGCATGTGATCGGGCTCGACGCGAGCGGCGCGATTCTGGCGAGCGCGAAGAACGGCGTCGGCATCGAGGAGGTTCTGGAGGCGGTGGTGCATCTGGTGCCGCAGCCGAAAGGTTCTCCGGACGACCCGCTGCGGGCGCTGATCTTCGATTCGTGGTTCGATCCTTATCGCGGCGTCATCATCCTGACGCGCGTTTTTTCGGGCCGGCTGAAAATTGGGCAGAAAATCCGCTTGTGGTCGAACAATAGTGTGCATGAAGTGGAGGGCTTGGGCTATCAGTCGCCCAAGCCGATTCCGTGCCAGGAACTCTCCGCGGGTGAAGTAGGGTTCGTTTTCGCCAACATCAAAACGGTTTCGGACGCTCAGATCGGCGACACGATCATCGATCACGCGAATCCCGCGGCGGAGCCGCTGCCAGGCTTCGAGCCCTTGAAGCCCATGGTGTTCGCCGGTCTCTATCCGATCGAATCGCACGAGCATGGCCTGCTGCGCGACGCGCTCGAAAAGTTGCGCCTCAATGACAGTGCGTTCAGCTTTGAGCCGGAGAACTCGGTCGCGCTTGGCTTCGGATTCCGTTGCGGATTCCTGGGGCTGCTGCATCTCGAGATCATTCAGGAGCGCCTGGAACGCGAGTTTCAGATCGACTTGATCACCACCGCGCCCGGCGTCCGCTACAGAGTGACCACGACGGCCGGCAATGTCTTCGAAGTCGACAACCCGACGAAGTTCCCCGATCCCGCGGAGATCAAGCATATCGAGGAACCGATCATCGACGCGACGGTGATCACACGCGAGGATTTCATAGGTGAAATTCTCAAGCTGCTGGAAGAGAAGCGCGGGACGCAGAAGAAATTTGAGTACATCGGAACCGGCCGCGTTCTACTGGTTTACGAGATGCCGCTGAACGAGATTGTGCTGGATTTCTACGATCGGTTGAAGTCAGCTTCGCGCGGCTACGCTTCGCTCGATTATCATTTCGCCGGCCACCGTATCTCGCCGATGGTGAGGCTGGATGTGCTGGTGGCGGGGGAACCCGTCGACGCGCTTTCGATGATCGTGCATCGGGACTTCGCGTATGAACGCGGCAAGATTCTGATTGCGCGTCTGCGCAAGCTGATCCCCCGGCAGATGTTCGAGGTCGCGCTGCAAGCCGCGATCGGCAGCAAGGTGATCGCGCGCGAGACCATCTCCGGGATGCGCAAGAACGTGCTGGCCAAGTGCTACGGCGGCGACATCAGCCGCAAGCGCAAGCTGCTCGAGAAGCAAAAGGAAGGCAAGCGCCGCATGAAGCGCGTGGGGCGAGTGGACATCCCGCAGGAGGCGTTCCTGGCGGTACTGAAGGTCGGCGGGGATAGCGAGTAACGGGCCTTCCGCAGCGTGAGCCCGTAACTTGTCGTCGGGGAGTGAACGCAACGTGCTCCTGCCCGTCATCTGACCATCTGACCGATCAAGGGTCACTGTGTCTGCCTTCGAGTGCCCGTTTCTGAAGCGGCGACCAGAACTTAGTTATCTAACGCCTTACTCTGCTCTCGCCTTCCATGGAGAACCCGAGATTTCGATGTAGCCCCGCAGGTCACGATAGTAGATGATGCAGTTTCCAATGGGAAAGCTTCGGATCATTGGGGCCAAATCCTCTCGGCCGCGACCGATGCCTGGCATTCTAGCAAGCGAGGCGAACGCCTCGTGAAAGCGCCTATTCAAACGGCGCGCGGCGGTGAGGCTGTCTTCGGCGATGTAAGCGAATATCTCCGCTAGGTCTCCGCTAGGTCAACTTTCGCGTCTGTAGATACGAGGTATCGCGCGGCCATTACTTGGGGGCAGTTCGCCGCTCGGACAGTCGCTTCAAGCCATCAGCTTCGACCTCGTCGAACAGCTCACCGAGATTCTCCTCGCCGTACTCGGTGTAGTCGCCGCGCTCAATCGACGCGAAGCCGGCTCGTACGTCAGATCGAAGTTCTTCGAACCGCCGCTTATCCTCACTAACGAGCCGTTCCAGGTATTCATCGGCGGAGATACCCTCCGCACATGCCATTTCGGCAACATGCGCTTCTAGCTCAGGATTCTTGATGATAAGGGCCATTGACTCCCCTCATTTTACTCCTGCCGAAGGTGGGCGACCAAAGTGACCAACTTCAGACCAACAGTACGCTGGATGCGATACTGCTTCTGCCGCGAACCGCCCGTGAATTCAAGGAAGCTCTCCCAGAAAGGCACTCATGATCGATTTCGTGGATGTTGGATAATTCCATGCCTAGCCTTTGCCTAGTCTAAGTCTGGACTTTCTCGACCGCCATGGCAACTACCGCGATGTCCGCTTGGTTGGCAAGCGAGAGCAACTCTTCACGGTCGATCATGAGCGTCTGATCGGCGTCGATCGCCAACGCCGTGGTTCCCGTCTCGCACATCACGCCGATTGTCTGAGGACCGACCACCGGCACATCGAACAGCATGTGCTTGCGGCGGCGCGAAACCTTCACTAGCCGGAGCGGCTTGCCCTCCACCAAGGAGGCCGCGCGGCGCAGCATGGCGTCGGTGCCTTCCATCGCTTCCACAGCCACGCAGGCCCGCTCGGCAATCGCGACGCTCTGGCCGATGTCCAGCCCGGCTAGCGCGCCTGCGATGTGGCGGCCGTACTCGATGTCGCGGGTTTCGTCTTCGGTGGGCTTGCGGCGAGTGAGCACGCCTTCACGGGCCAGCAGATCCTTGAGCAAGAGCGTCGAATCGGCGAGTTCGATGCCTTCATCCTGCAGGACTCGCGCCACACCGCCGATGAGACCTTCGGTATTCTTTGTCTCGATCGAAGCGAGCAGCTTTACCAGCCGCCAGTCCGGGACGATGGAGGAAAAAATTCGGGCGTGCTTCACCTGGCCGCACATCATGACCTGGGTGACGCCTTCCTGATGGCAGATGTCGATGAGCCGGGTGAGTTGGCCGAGCGAGATCCAGTGGCAGCGCGAGGCGAGCGGCTCGATTTCCGGCGATGCTTCCTCTTTGAGGCCGATCGCGACTACTTCAATCCCAGCCTTGCGCGCCGCTTCTAAGGCGAGCATCGGGAATCGCCCGTTACCGGCGATGAGTCCGAGGGGCATGTTTACTTGATGAATCCGCGGC
>JBGPHB010000796.1:0-3283 GCA_041484155.1 Bryobacteraceae bacterium | reverse complement strand
GCCGCTTGGTTTTTATGGGTTTAAATTTTGTTTCCCCCCCCCGCACCCTCTTGGGCGGGGTGGGGTGCCCACACCCACCCGCGACCATGAGGGAGCGGGTTGAACGGCGGTTTGAGAAATCATTCTCCTTCAGCGCGTTAGCCCCACTAGACGATCTTTTGAACTATTTCGCTAACCAAATCGTACTTGCAGAGTATATCAGTTGTGCTTGACAGGTCGATGATCGAGTGGAGTATACTGCAACCCATGCCGAGGCGTGAATCCCCCCTTCAAAATGAGATGCTCCAAGGAACTCTCGATATGTTGGTCCTGCAGACCCTGGTATTAGGCCCGGCTCACGGGCACACGATTGCCCATGCGATTGAGCATCGTTCGGAGGACGTCCTCCAGATCGAACACGGATCCCTGTACCCGGCCTTGCACCGGCTGGAAGATCGAGGCTGGATCGCGGCCTTCTGGGGCACCTCCGAGAACAATCGCAAGGCCAAGTACTACCGGCTGACTCCGGTGGGACGCAAACAGTTGCTCGCGCAGACCACGCGATGGGACCAGGTGGTTCGGGCGATCGGCCGCATTCTGAAACCGGTCGCGGAGTAAGTGCAAATGAAATGGGATTTGAGACCGAATACGGGCAGCCGCGGGGGGATGCGGTGTAGACTCCCATGTGTTCGTGGGGCGCGTAGTCGTGCCGGCTTTTTTCGGCTGCATCGGAACAAGAAAGCCGGCCTGGAGGCCGGCTCGCCGCCATGACTGGCTGCCCCACAAAGAAATCAGTCTACAGGAGTAGAAGTATGGGCTGGCGGCGTTTTTTTCGGCGGGCGAAGTGGGACCGGGAGCGGAGCGATGAGATCGAGTCGTATGTGCGCATTGAGACCGATGAAAACATCGCCCGCGGAATGCTGTCCAGGGAAGCTCACGCGGCGGCCCGCAGAAAGTTAGGAAACCGCACCTTGATTCGAGAGGAGATTTACAGGATGAATACCGTCGGGTTCCTGGACACGCTCGCCCGTGAAGTGCGCTACGGGCTGCGCACGCTCCGCCACAATCCCGTGTTCGCCGTGGTCGCGCTACTGACGCTGGCCATCGGCATCGGCGCGAACACGGCAGTCTTCAGCGTCGTCAACAGCGTGCTGCTCAAACCGCTGGCCTATCCGAAAGCGGAGGAATTGGTAGCGGTCTGGCACACCGCTCCGGGCGCGCCCGGGCTCACCAGCGTCTCCGGCGATCTGCGCCTCTCGCCGTCGATGTATTTCACGTATGCCGAACAAAATCGGACGTTCCAGGCGTTTGGCGTGTGGTTTGCCGGGTCGAACACGGTGACTGGACTGGCGGAGCCGGAGCAAGTGCGCAGTCTCCTGGTCAGCTACGGCACACTGCAAGCGCTCGGTGTCCAGCCCGTGCTGGGACGCTGGCTCTCGCAGGCCGACCAGAAGCCGGGCGCGGCACAGGCCGTGATGCTGGGCTACGGCTACTGGCAGCGGCGCTTTGGCGGGGACAGGTCGGTGATCGGACGTGGCATTATCGTCGAATCGCGCCCGCGGGAAATCGTGGGCGTGATGCCGGATGGATTCCGGCTGGTCAACGCCGATCCCGAATTGATCGTGCCAGTCGCCTTCGATCGCAGCCGGGTGATCCTGCCGGGCTTTGGCTTTCAGGCCGTTGGCCGGCTGAAACCTGGGGCGACGATCGCTTCCGCCAGTGCCGACATAGCCCGCCTGGTGCCGATCTGGATGAACTCCTGGCCGGCGGCCCCTACGGTCAATCCGCGCATCTATGAAAGCTGGAGAATCGCTCCGGCGCTCCGTCCGCTGAAGCAAGACGTGGTTGGCAACGTGAGTAAAGTGCTGTGGGTGCTGATGGGGACCATCGGCATCGTGATGCTGATCGCCTGCGCGAACGTCGCGAATCTTTTACTGGTGCGTGCGGAGGCGCGGCAGCAGGAGCTGGCGGTTCGGGCCGCGCTCGGCGCCGGATGGGGCCGGATCGTTCGCGAGTTGCTGCATGAAAGCGTCTTGCTTGGGCTCATCGGTGGCGCGCTCGGATTGGGGCTTGCCCATGCCAGTCTCCGGCTCCTGGTGGCTGCGGGTCCAGCGAGTCTGCCACGCCTGGCCGAAATTTCCATCGACCCGCGGGCGCTCGGGTTCACTCTGGTGGTTTCGCTGATCTCCGGTCTCTTGTTGGGTTTGATTCCGGCCTTGAAGTACGCGGGACCCCGAATCTCCGTTGCCCTCCGTGGCGGAGGGCGCACCTTGAGCCACAGCAGGGAGCGTCACCAGGCGCGCAACATCTTGGTGGTGGCCCAGGTGGCGCTGGCGCTGGTGCTGCTGGTGAGTTCCGGATTGATGATCAGAACATTCCAGGCGCTTCGCCGCGTTGAACCGGGATTCACCCAACCCGGCGAGCTCCAGACCATGCGGATCTCGATTCCAGCCACGCTGGTCGCGGAACCCGACCGAGTCGCGCGAACCCAGAACGACATTGTGAACAAGCTGGCGGCGATTCCGGGAGTGACTTCCGTGGGGTTCACGAGCGTAATGCACATGGAAGGGATTCTCACCAATTGGGACGCCATTCGCGCGGAGGGTCAGAAGTATGATGCGACTGAGATTCCCCCCCTCCGGGTTATGAAGTCTGTCTCGCCCGATTTTTTTCGAACCACAGGGACACGATTGATCGCGGGCCGCGACTATACCTGGACGGACCTCTACGGCCGCCGGCCCGGGGTCATGGTTTCGGAGAATCTGGCCCGCGAGCTGTGGGGCGAGCCGTCGGCTGCGATCGGCAAGCGAGTCCACACACTCGACTCGGCTCCGTGGCGCGAGGTCATCGGCGTTGTACAGGACGTCCGGGACAACGGTGTCCACCAGCCGCCGCCTGCCATTGTGTACTTGCCTTCCCTGGGCGCGAATTTCTACTTCAAGGACGCACCGCCGGCGATCGCACGCACCGTGACGTTCGCCATCCGGAGCAAGCGGACCGGCACGGAAGGCTTTTTGAACCAGGTCCGGCAAGCCGTGTGGTCGGTAAATGCGAGTCTTCCCATGGCGTCGGTGCAGACCTTGCAGGACCTGTACGATCAATCGCTGGCGCAAACTTCCTTCACGCTGGTGATGCTTGGAATCGCGGGCTCCATGGCGCTGGTGCTGGGGATTATCGGGATCTACGGAGTTATCTCGTACGCGGTGTCGCAGCGGACCCGCGAAATCGGGATCCGGCTGGCGCTCGGCGCGCAGCCGGGCGAACTTAAACGGATGTTCGTGCGCGACGGGCTGGTGCTGTCGTC
>JBGPHB010000795.1:0-3285 GCA_041484155.1 Bryobacteraceae bacterium | reverse complement strand
GGCGTCGGCGCGATCGACGCAACCACGCTCGGATAGATCTGCGGGCAACTCGACGATGGCTGGGTCAGGAGTCAAAATCCCGAGTTGTGCGGCGAGCAATGACCCCACCAACTCGAGCACCAGCCCGCTGGTACCGGTCTCCGAGCCGCAAAATTTTGTCACGAAATCGCCCGCCGTTCGACCGTTGCGATACTCGCAACCACAGACTCCCGGCCTCGTCCGGCCTGAGCCCATGAATCGATCGAAGCGGGTGGCGACGAGGCGGGCGACCATCATTTGCAAATAGGCCTATTTGATGCATCAGTCTAACAAGTTGTACAATGGTCCTGTTAGGTGGAGGTGGGTCTTCTCGAGTAGCCTGCTCCCCAGTAGTAGCGGTCTTTGGACGGTTTTGCCTGATGGCGCTCTCCGCGCTGCCGAGAAGGTGTTCTGCGGCCTTTTCAACCGGGTCTTTCCCGACGAATGCCGGGTCTGCGGCGAATCCCTTCACGAAGTCTCGCGCATTCCGGTTTGCAGCCGTTGCCTCAGCGAGCCGGCCCCGTTCATGCCCGAGTTCTTTTGCGTTGCCTGCCGCACTCCCTTCCTGAATCGGTTTCCATTGGACGAGAGCGGGCGGTGCGCGCTGTGCCGCCTGGGGATTTCGGGGTTTGACAGCGTGTATTCGTACGGTTCCTACGAAGGCGCACTACGCAAGCTGATTCACTTGTTCAAGTACGACGGGATCCAGCCCCTTTCGCGGCCTTTTGGGGAGTTTCTGGCGCGCGTATTGCCGCGGGAGTCGCACTTCGACCTGATCGTGCCGATGCCCCTGCACTGGCGCCGGCGCTGGCAGCGCGGCTTCAACCAGGCCGGATTGCTGGCGCGGGAGATCTCCAAACGCTGGGGCGTCCCGGCGCGGAATGTGGCTCGGCGCACTCGCGCCACCGCCCCACAGGCAGGACTCACGAACGCGAAGCGCCGCGCCAACGTCAGCGGCGCCTTTTCAGTAAAGCGTGGAACCAGGCTGGATGGGTTGCGAGTACTACTGGTCGACGACGTTCTGACCACGGGCGCTTCGGCTGCCGCCTGCGCGCGGGCGTTGAAGCGGGCCGGAGCCAGAAACGTTGGCTTGCTGGCGCTGGCGCGGGCCGATCGCCGATCGGCGCTGAGTTATGTGATGGGTGCCAACGCATGATCGCGAGTCATCAGGAACGCTTACACCGGCCCGTGCTCGTGCTGAACTCCAGCTACGAGCCGATCAACGTGTGCGCCGCGCGCCGGGCCCTGGTGCTGGTGCTCAAGGGTGTGGCGGCGGCCGAGGAGCACGCCAGTTCCCACGTACACTCGGCACGGCAGTCGATGCGTGTGCCCAGTGTGATCCGGCTGCTCGAGTATCGCCGCATTCCGCATCAGACAAGGGCGCTGTCCCGGAAAAACATTCTGATGCGCGACCGTTACACCTGCCAGTACTGCCTGCACACGCTCAATTCGAGCGAGCTGACGCTGGATCACGTGATTCCGCGGTCCCGCGCGGGTGAGACTACCTGGGAGAACCTGGTGGCCTGCTGCCATCACTGCAACAATCGCAAGGGAAATCGCACGCCGGAAGAGGCGGGAATGCGCTTGGCGCGCGCGCCGCGACCGTTCAGCTTGCACACCAGCCGCCATCTGATGCGCCTGCTCGGCAAGAGCGACGATCAGTGGCGGAAATACTTGTTCTATTAAGAGCCGCTACAGCCGGCTTAACGCCGGCAACCCGAAATGCAAGCGTGTCGCGTTGCCCGCGGTATGGTCGGATTGCAAGGTAATGTGGGTCCGGATCACCGCCAGGTTACGGAAAGCGCGGCCAAGCGGCGCTGTCGCGGTGGCCGAGGAAGTCCCCGCTGTCCGGAACATCAGCTCCACCGCCTCCCACGCAAGACGCACGCACTGCTGCTCGACCAGCAAAAGCCTTCGTTCGGCCTCATCGGTGAATTCGCCGCGCGTGAGCTCCATGTAATCCGACCCGATCTTGAGCAACGCCGCTTCCGCGGTATCCACCAGAGCCTGGGCCTGACCGAAATGACGCTGGAACTCGCCCTCCAGGAAACGCGGCTGGAAAGGAGGAAATGCCGTCTTCTTGTCGCGCAGAATCTCCGCATAGGTCTCGATCGCGCCCTGCGCTGCGCCGACCGAGACCGCCGCAACTTCCGAGATCAGCAGAGGCGTGAACTTCGCGTGGTACATAGGATTCGCGTGCAAATCCTGACCTGGCTGACGGCGAACCGCCCGGCCGTTCGCTTCGCCCACCTTCAGCGCGCGATACGCCGGTACGAACCGCTCTTCGACCACCACCCGGCGTGACCCGGTGCCTTGCATCCCGATCACGTTCCAGTTGTTCACGATGCCGTACTGATCGCGGTCGAATACCACCCACAGAAGGCCAAGCGGGGCTTTAGCCTCCGGACTCTGAATAACCGCACCACCGAAAAAATGGGTGGCGAGATCGCAGCCGGTGGCGTAATCCCACCAGCCCTTGACCCGGTATCCGCCGTCGACTGGGACCGCGATGCCGCCAGGCGCCGCCACGCCCGGCATGCGGAGCTCGCCTGCTTCGCCGAAGGCCTCGCGCTGGGCCGCTTCGGGAAACAACGCCATGACGGCGGCGTGACCCGCGGTCAGCGCCAGGACCCATCCGCTGTCAGAGCAGCCGCGCGAGACCGCCATCATCACCTTGATGAAAGTCGGAAGATCGAACTCGTAGCCGCCGAAACAGCGCGGCTGAAGGATGCGATAGAACCCTGCCCTGATGAATTCGTTGTTGGTCTCGTCCGAAAGTCGCCCGCTCTCTTCGCAGGAGGCCTGACGCTCGCGCAGCATCGGAAGCATCGCCTCGGCGCGCCGGAGAATCTCGTCGGGCGTGAGATGCGGTTCGGGTGGAGGGATGTCTCTCGCCATGCGATGTTTTTCCATAATAAAGTAGTACCCATGAAGATGTTGGCGCTCCTCATGATCCTCGCCGGACACGCGGCCGCCCTGAGTGTCACCACGCTGATCGGAACAGGGTCCGCCGGATATTCAGATAGCCAGGTGAACAACCCGTATGGCATGACGATTGGGCCTGACGGAGGGATGTACTTCTGTGACTTGGATAACCAGCGCATCCGGCGGCTGGACCTCACGACGAAACGCATCACCGCCATTGCTGGCAACGGGCAGAAAGGATATCGGGGTGACGGTGGCCTCGCGGTTGACGCGTCCCTCGCTGCGCCGCACGAACTGGTCTTCGACTCGAAGGGTGACCTGTACGTCGCGGAGCGGGACAAT
>JBGPHB010000794.1:0-3289 GCA_041484155.1 Bryobacteraceae bacterium | reverse complement strand
TCCGCCCGTCGCCGGGCCGCGTTCCGAATGTTCCCTCCAGCAACGGGTGGAGTTCCCTGAATGTCTTGGGTCCGATGGCTCGTACGGTTCAAGACGTTGCCCTGCTTCTGTCGGCAATCGCCGGTCCCGATCCACGCTCGCCGTTGTCGATCCATGAACCAGGTTCACAGTTTGCTCAACCGCTGCAACGCGACTGCAAAGGCCTGCGCATCGCCTGGTGCTCGAACTTCGGCGGCCTGCCATTTGACCGCCGGGTCCGGGACGTATTTGCCGCCCAGCGAGAGAGGTTCGAGGCGCTCGGATGCGTCACCGAGGACGCCGACCCCGACTATTCGGGCGCCGATGAATCGTTCAAGGTCCTTCGCGCGCTGAACTTCTATCAGCAGTACGGCTCGCTGCTCCCGGAAAACCGCGCGCAGATCAAGAGCACGGTCATTCAGGAAATCGAGCGGGGATCGCGGCTCACGGGCCTGGAGATCGCCGACGCCGAGACGAAGCGCACACAGCTATTCGCGCGCATGGGACAGTTCATGGCAAAGTACGATTTCCTCCTGCTGCCGACAACGCAGGTTCCGCCTTTCGACATCAATGAAGAGTACATAACGGAGATCGAAGGCGTCCGGATGGAAAGTTACATCGACTGGATGCGCTCCTGTTACTTCATCACCATGACTGCGCTTCCAGCCATCTCGGTTCCTGCCGGCTTCACGCCGGAAGGCCTGCCCGTCGGCTTGCAGATTGTCGGACGTCATCAGGATGACTGGGGTGTTCTCCAGATGGCGCATGCGTTCGAAGAGGCGAACCCTCTCAATCAACGCTTTGACTTATAGTGCTCGCGGATGGCCTTGTGCATCCGCTTGGCCTTCCGCTTGCGCTGCTGTGCGGCGAGCGGATCGGTCAACTCCTCATGCCTTCGCGCCTCCGCCAGCAGCTTGCGGTAGCTCTCCCAGCGGTCGGCGCCGATCCGGCCCTCCGACCGCGCGACCTCCACCGCGCAGCCCTGCTCTCCGGAATGGGAGCAATCGCGGAAACGGCAACTCGCTCCAATCGCCGCGATCTCTTCGAAGGTGCGGTCCACGCTGTCTTGTCCAGCCCATAGCTGCAACTCGCGCATGCCCGGTGTGTCGATCAGCGCGCCGCCCTGCGGCAGCGGCACGAGCTCGCGATGCGTGGTAGTATGACGCCCGCGGCTGTCGGCCAGGACCTCGTTGGTGCGGAGACGCTCCTCGCCCAGGAGACGGTTCACGATGGTCGATTTGCCCACGCCCGACGATCCCAGCAGAGCTACGGTCCACCCCGGCCCGAGATGGGCCCGCAGACCATCGACGCCGCCTTCCGACCGGCCGCTGGCCGTCACGATGGCGGCTCCTGCCGCTACCGCCGTGGTCTCGGCCAAGCGGGCAGGAAGATCCTCGCACAGGTCGGCCTTGTTGAGCACGACCACGGGCGATGCGCCGCTTTCAGCCGTCAGCGTGAGGTATCGCTCCAGCCGGCGAAGGCTGAAGTCTCCATCCAGGCCGCACACCAGGAACACCAGATCGATGTTGGCGGCGATGGGCTGCTGATCCTCGCGAGTTCCCGCCGCGCGCCGCGAGAAGAAGGTGCGGCGCGGCAACACCGCCTCGACGATCGCCTGCTCCGCCCCGACGACCCGTGCCGCCACCCAATCGCCCACCACCGGCATCGAGGCGCGGTCCGGCGTGCGATACCACAGCGAGCCCGAGGCTTCCGCATCTAGCTCCGCGGCGTCGGTGTAGAGGCGGTAGTGGTCCCGTTGGGCCAAGGCCACGCGTCCAAGGACGAGGCCCTTCGCGGCATAGGTTTGAAAATCGGCGCGAACACGTGCGTCGCCGCCAAGAGATTCCAGGTTCATGACTGTTCCTCCAGAACTAGATTTGGTGGGGTACTGCGTTGGAGGGACACCGGTCCGAACGAGACACCACGCCTTTCGGTGTGGGGCTCCTTTCGGACGGGTGTTAGCGGACAGTCACAGGCAAGTCACCAGAGTAGCTGAATCGGCGAAGGAGCGCAACGGCGTCCTACCAAGGGTAAGATGAGATCGGGGCTTCTTGCTTGACACACAGACTATGCCATGCTACATTTAGAGTGTTAGATAAAAGTAGTTATTATGGTAAATGTAGCCTACGGGGTAATAGAGTATGAAAGTTTCAAAGTTCACCAACCCATTCCGACCAGGCGCTGGCCACATGCCCCCCTATCTCGCAGGCCGCCAGGACGAGGAACGAGAGTTTAGGCATCTCTTGGAACAAGATCCAATCCTTCAAAACCTGATTCTTACCGGGCTTCGGGGAGTTGGGAAGACGGTGCTCTTGGAGACGTTTAGGCCCCTGGCAATTCAGGAAGGTTGGGGTTGGGTCGGCACTGACCTTTCGGAATCTACGAGCCTAAGCGAAGGCAATATGGCCATCAGGATTCTAACAGATCTTTCTGTTTTGACTTCTTCGATCAAGATTCCCGTAGCAAGTCATGCCATTGGCCTTGGGCCTAAACCAGAGACCTTCACGCCTTTGACTTTTCCGGCTCTGTACAAGAGATTCAGCGAGACACCAGGACTCATCGCGGACAAGCTGAAGAACGTACTCGAATACATTTGGGAGGCCGGGAAAGGGACAGATCGACGCGGGATCGTGTTCGCCTATGATGAGGCCCAGAATCTGGATGATTCAGCCGACAAAGACCAGTACCCGCTCTCGCTCCTACTGGACGTCTTTCAGTCTATACAGCGGAAGGGAATCCGTTTCATGCTGGTGCTAACCGGACTCCCCACGCTCTTCCCAAAACTCGTTGAAGCGAGAACGTACTCAGAACGTATGTTTCACATAGTTTTCCTGAACCAACTGGATAAGGCGGCGAGTCGCGATGCAATTCTAAAACCGATTGAAGAGTGTCCCGTCCATTTCAGGGAGGACTCAGTTGATGCCATCATCAATATCACCTCCGGGTATCCGTACTTCATTCAGTTCGTCTGTAAGGAGGTATATGATATTTGGATTCAACAACTTGCGGCTGGCGAAAAACCGACGGTTCCGTTGCTTGAGTTGGTCAAGAAACTTGATTCAGATTTCTTCGCTGGACGCTGGGCTAAGGTGACTGACCGCCAGCGGGACCTTCTCAGGATCGCTGCGTCTCTTCCTAGCTGCGATAGCGAGTTCACCGTGCAGGAACTCGTAGCGGCCTCGAAAACCCAACTTAGCAAGCCATTCACAAGTAGTCACGTCAACCAGCTCCTAGCATCGCTCAGCGGGATTGGATTGGTCTATAAGAATCG
>JBGPHB010000793.1:0-3293 GCA_041484155.1 Bryobacteraceae bacterium | reverse complement strand
CAGCCGCTAGAACCGAAGAAAAGACCGAGCCGGTACAGCCCGCGCCAGTTGCGGTCGAGAAAGCCGCGGTTGCACCAAACACCTCTGACGACAATACTCAAAAGTCGGGGCCTCGTGGAAAGCGGTTGCTGCGATCGGTGGGCCGGTTCTTCCACGTCGGAGGGAAGAAAGACACCGAGACGCAGGCCGTGCGTCAGCCCTAGCAGTACAGGCCCATGGCCTTTTTCACCTTGCCCACCGTGTCATTGGCGATCGGGGTGATGCGTTCCGCCCCTTCGGCGAGCACCCGCGCTACATATCCCGTTTCGTCCATGATGTCGCGGTAGCGCTTTTGAATTGGCGCCAAAGCCGTGACCACGGCTTCGGCCACCTGTTTCTTCAGGTCGCCGTAGCGCATGCCTTCAAAATGCGCCCTTACATCGGCATCGGATGACTCGGTGAACGCTTGAAAGATCGTCAGCAGATTCCGCACACCCGGGCCCATGGTGTGGAGATCGACGCTCGGATTCGAATCGGTAGTCGCGCGCATGATCTTCTTGCGGATCACTTCCGGGGGATCGAGCAGGCTGACCGCGTGTCCGCTCCCCGCCGCCGACTTGCTCATTTTGTTATCGGGTTCATCCAGACCCATGACACGCGCGCCCACGGTTGGAAGGTGCGTCGCGGGCATGACGAACGTCTCGCCGTAGAGCGAGTTGAAGCGCTGGGCGATGTCGCGCGCCAGCTCCAAATGCTGCGATTGGTCGTCTCCCACCGGCACGATCGCCGCCTGATAGAGCAGGATGTCGGCGGCCATCAGCACGGGGTATTGCAGTAGTCCGTCGCCGATGGTTTCCTGGGCGCGGGCTTTGTCTTTGTATTGCGTCATCCGTTCCAGCC
This sequence comes from Bryobacteraceae bacterium, assembly GCA_041484155.1. Classification (GTDB taxonomy): domain Bacteria; phylum Acidobacteriota; class Terriglobia; order Bryobacterales; family Bryobacteraceae; genus Palsa-187. The sequence goes on along the minus strand of JBGPHB010000793.1, from coordinate 2,414 downwards.
AGCCGACTGGCGTTACGCAAGTGAGCATCCAGGCAAGCTCGGCGTGCGCCGGTACCGACGATTGCACCACTAACGCTGAATGGGTCGGATCGATCCCGATCGCCAGCAGCATTCCGGCCAGCTCTTCGATCTTCGAGCGCAGCTCGGCCGGTTCCTGATAGAGCGTGACCGCATGCAGGTCGACGATGCAATAGATGCTATCGTAGTCGTACTGGATTTTGGCCCAGTTCTTCAGGGCGCCAAGATAATTCCCGATGTGCGGGCTGCCGGTGGGTTGAATCCCGGAGAAGACTCGTGCTTTCATGCGATGTTGGGGAAAACTCTATCCTAAACGAAGTACAGATCGAAAAGTGGGTGTACGGCGGCGATGCGCTGGCCCGCGTGGATGGCCGTGTGGTGCTGGCGCCATTCGTCCTGCCGGGCGAGACGGCGCGCCTGGATATCCGCGAAGACGTGCACGCCGGTCTGGTCGAAGTTGTGACGCCCGCGGCCGAGCGTGTGACGCCGCCGTGTCCGCACTTTGCACATTGCGGCGGCTGCCACTACCAGCACGCGACGTACGAGTTTCAACTTGCCCGCAAGGTTGAGATCCTGCGCGAGCAGTTGCGCCGGGTTGGGAAAATCGATTACCAGGGAGAGATCGAAGTCATCAGCGGTACGCCTCTCGGTTACCGAAACCGCGCCCAGTTTCACATCGCGGATGGAAGGATCGGATATCTCGCGGCGCGTTCGCATGAATTGGTCGCGCTGCCCGGCGATTGTCCCATCGCCTCGCCTCGCTTGAATCAGGCGCTGGCGATGATTCGCGAGTATCTAACGGACTCGCGCTTTCCGCGCTTCGTGCATTCGATCGAGTTGTTCACCAACGAGACTGAGGTGCAGGTGAACGTGCTCGAAACCGATCGGCCCGTGGCGCGATCTTTTTATGAGTGGTGCGAGTCCACGGTTGCCCTCGAGTACGCGACTTCGTTGGGCAAATTTCGCGTGAGCCCGCGGTCGTTCTTTCAGGTGAACCGATTCCTGATCGAACCCTTGGTCGAAAGCGCCGCGACTGAGACTGGAGATACCGCCCTGGACCTGTATGCCGGCGTCGGCCTCTTCGCAGTGCCGCTCGCTCGACGATTCAAAACGGTCACCGCGGTCGAATCCGGATCGAGCGCTGCGCGCGATCTGGAGGTCAACGCCGAACGCGCGGGCGTCAGCGTCCGCATTGAGCTTGCGCGCGTCGAAGACTATCTTGCCAGGCTCGAAAAGGCGCCAGAGTTCGTTCTGGCCGATCCGCCGCGCGCCGGGTTGGGCAAGACCGTGGTGTCTCACCTGGTCCGTCTGAGTCCGGAGCGCCTGACCATAGTGTCCTGCGATCCCGCGACACTCGCCCGCGACCTCGCGTCGTTGGGCTACAACATCGAGCGTCTAATTCTGGTCGACTTGTTCCCGCAGACCTATCACCTGGAAACGATCGCGCACCTTCGAAAGTAGATTTTCATCTACTACTGGAGACTGATTTCTTTGTGCTTGTGGGGCAGCCAGTCATGGCGGCGAGCCGGCCTCCACGAGCAGCATAGCCGCAACCAAAGAGTTGTACCAGCGGAACCCCGCCCTGACGGGCGGGGCTTGCGGGGTGTTGTAAACGCACGACAAGCCCCGCCCGTCAGGGCGGGGTTCCGTTCGGAAATGCACGCCGTCAAATCTTCGCAGCCTGCGAAGATTTCGGGCTTAGTAGTACATGGCTATTTCTTCCGTCGCCTGCTGTTCACCACCACCCGATCAAAAGCATGCAGCAAACTCTCACGCGTCGAATACGGGCCGGGCGTATACGCCCTCGACCCGATTCCTGCTTGCGACAGCTCCACAATCTCCCAGTCCTGGCGGTTGATTTCATCCCAGAACTCGAGGGCATCGTCCGCGTGGAATCCGGGTTTCGCCATCTCGGCCGGGTGAAAGTAAAACTCGCAAAGGATCTGCGTGTGGTCCACGGCCTTCGGCCATAGCGTGTGAACCATCATGTAGTCGGGATTGAGACTCAGTAGCAGGTTCGGATAGATGGCGTAATAGCAGACCTTTTTACGCTCGTCGTCGTTGAGGCCGGGCAGAAACTCGCGGCGTTTCTTCCCGTCGAAGCTCATCGTCTCGGCGCCGTTGCGAAATCCCATCGCGCCACCGATGTAGGTGGGCTGGGGAGTCTCGTTGTCGGCTCCCAGATAATCCGTCAATCGATTGAGCGCCGGATGCACCGACACGCAGTGCAGGCACTCGTTATAGTTCAGAACGACCAGCTTCCAGTTGGCCTTCACTTCGTACACGATGCGCCGGTGCAATCGCAGCTCCTCCATCCGCCACGGCGCAAATTTCTGCGGAAGATCGGCGAGCTGCCGGGCCAACGGCTTCGGTTGCTTGCTTAAGTTGAGAAAGAT
>JBGPHB010000792.1:0-3294 GCA_041484155.1 Bryobacteraceae bacterium | reverse complement strand
GGCGGCGTCATCTTGTTCGGCATTCCGGAGACCAAGGACGAGTCTGCTTCGGAAGCGTACGCAGCCGATGGGATCACCCAGCGCGCGGTGAGGGCGGTGAAACGGGCCGTTCCGAACCTGGTTCTGATGACCGACGTTTGCAACTGCGAGTACACCGATCACGGTCACTGCGGCAAGGTTGTGGACGGCGACGTCGACAATGACGCATCGTTGGAATGGCTGGCCCAGACCGCCGTTTCCCACGCTCGCGCCGGCGCCGATATTGTGGCGCCCTCGGACATGATGGATGGCCGCGTGGGCGCCATTCGGCACGCGCTGGATGCCGAGGGATTCCAGAAGATCGCCATCCTGGCTTACGCCGCCAAGTTCGCTTCGGTGTTCTACGGGCCGTTCCGCGAGGCGGCCGAATCGACGCCGCAGTTCGGAGACCGCCGCAGCTACCAGATGGACCCCGCCAACGGGCGCGAGGCAATGCACGAAATGGAGCTGGATCTGGAAGAAGGCGCGGATATGCTGATGGTCAAGCCGGCTCTGCCTTACCTTGACCTGATCCGGCAGGCGCGCGACCGTTTTCCGGTGCCCATCGGCGCTTACCAGGTCTCGGGGGAGTTCAGCATGATCATGGCGGCGGCGCGCAATGGGTGGCTGGACCTGGACCGCGCCATGATGGAGTCGCTCACTTCGATCCGCCGCGCGGGCGCTGACATTATTCTGACGTACTTCGCCAAGGATGCGGCGCGTGCGCTGGCTTGAGGGTGGAGAAAGCCGGCCCGGAGTTTCTACATTTCCGAAACGGAACCCCGCCCTGACGGGCAGGGCTTGCCGGGGTGTTGCGGATGCACGACAAGCCCCGCGCGTTAGGGCGGGGTTAAGCCGGCTTCTTCTTAGACCATGACTAGTGGACAAGGGTTGGAGCGCTGCGTCGGCTGGCTGGCTGTGCTGAGCGTCGCGATCATCGTGATCCTGGCCGGCAAGCCCGGATTCTCCAATGCGTCGCGGCCGCCGCGGGGTATTGCCAACCCGGTGGTCGCGCTCGAAGTGGCGCGCAACGTGGACGAGGTCGACGCCATCCTCGGCGAGGCGCCCAGCCCCGATCGCGAGGCTATGCGGATCAAGCAGTACGTGGACTTCGGGTTCATCGCCTGCTACGCCGGGCTATACGTGGCCTTGAGCTTGCTGTTCGCCAAGATTCCATGGGGGCGCTGGCTCGCGGTTTCGGCCGCAGTGTGCGGAGTTGCAGCCGCGGTGTTCGACGTCCTGGAGAACCTGGCCATTCTCCGGATTCTCGACGCCAGGCTCAATCTGACCACACAGGCGATGATCGACTCGATCCGCCGGCCGAGCCTGATCAAGTGGACGTTGGTGTTCGTCGCGATTGCGCTGCTTTCGAGCTTCTTTCTCGCAAGCCGCAAATGGACCATGCGGACTGTCGGCGGGTTATATGCCGTCGCGGCCGCGTTGGGATTGTATGGCGTTCATAATAACGCCTTCCTCGTCTGGGCCGGGATTCCGGTGCTGGCCGGCATGATCGGGATTGCCGCGCTCTTCTTCCGGCTGCGATGATCGTTACAGGCGTATGAATCCTCTGCTCGAAATTTCGTTTCGCGTTCCGTTCGACCAGATCCAGGCCGCGCATGTGGAGCCGGCCATTGACGAGCTGCTAGCCGACGCTGCACGCAAGCTCGATGCCACCATCGCCAGCGAGCGCCCGCTGCAGGGGCTCGACAAGATGACGGAAAGACTGGAATACGCGATGGGTGTGGTGCGGCACCTGGAAAGCGTCGCCACCACGCCGGAGCTCCGCGCGGCCTTCAACGCCGCGCAGCCGAAAGTCAGCGCGTTCTATTCAAGTATTCCCTTGAACGAAGCGCTGTGGAAGGCCATCCAGGGTTATGCGGCGACTGGCGAGGCGGGTTCGCTCACCGGTACGCTGCGCCGGTTCCTGACCAAGACCATCGACACGTTCAAACGGCACGGCGCCGAGTTGGATCCGGCCGGGAAAGCGAGGCTCAAGGAGATCGACGTGGCGCTGTCCGAGGTGACCACGAAATTCGCCGAGAATGTTCTGGATTCGACCAATGCTTATGAGCTGGTGGTCGCCGAAGAGGCACAGCTTGCAGGCCTGCCGCCCAGCGCCGTGGCCGCCGCCCGCGCTGCCGCGGAAGCCAAGAGCAGGGAAGGCTGGCGATTCACGCTCCAGGGGCCGAGTTACCTGGCGATCATGACCTATCTCGACGACTCGCGAGTTCGCGAGCAGGTCTGGCGCGCCTACAACACACGGGCCGCTTCGGGAGAGCACAGCAATCGACCGCTGATCGCAAGAATTCTCGAATTGCGCAAGGAAAAGGCCCGGCTGCTGGGCTTCCGCGACTTCGCAGATCTGGTGCTGGACGATCGCATGGCTCACACCGGCCAGCGCGCCCGCGACTTCCTGGAAGACCTTCGCGCGAAAACCGACCGCCGGTTCCGCGGCGAGAACCAGGAGCTGGAAGAGTTCTCCGGCCGGAAGCTTCAGCCTTGGGACATTGCCTACTGGGCAGAGAAACAGCGTGCCGCGCTCTACGATTTCGACGAGGAAGTCTTGCGGCCCTACTTCCCGCTGGAGCGCGTGGTAGCCGGGATGTTCGACATCTTTGGCCGGATCTTCGGCATCCACGTGACTGAAGAACAGAACGTGCCGGCCTGGGACTCGGAGGTGCACTGCTACGCCATCCATGACGCCGCGTCGGGAAAGCACCTAGGTTCGTTCTATGCCGACTGGTATCCGCGCGAGAACAAGCGCGGCGGCGCGTGGATGGATTCGCTACTTACTGGCCATCCCTCGGAAGGGCGGCTGCACCTCGGCCTGATTTGCGGCAATCTTACACAACCCGTGGATGGCAAGCCCGCCTTACTCACGCATCGCGAGGCGGAGACGATCTTCCATGAATTCGGGCATCTGCTCCATCACCTGTTGAGCCGCGTGGAAGTGAGAAGCCTGGCCGGTACCAGCGTGGCGTGGGACTTCGTGGAGCTGCCTTCACAAATCATGGAGAACTGGTGCTGGGAGCGCGAATCGCTGGATTTCCTCGCCCGGCACTGGGAGACAGACGCGCCTATCCCGGACGACTTATTTCAGAAGATGAAACGGGCCAAGACGTTCCGCGCGGCCAACGCGCAGATGCGGCAACTCGGCTTCGGCTTCGTGGATCTGGCGCTGCATCGGGAGTGGGACGGCTCGGGAGACGTGGTGGCCTACGCGGGTGCGATTTTGCAGAAATTCTCGTCCGCGCCGCTGCCCGAGGATTACGCCAT
>JBGPHB010000791.1:0-3301 GCA_041484155.1 Bryobacteraceae bacterium | reverse complement strand
GAATTGTCCTCTTTTGTCCTCTCAACCCGCTCCCTTACGGTCGCGGTTCGGTAAGCGGCTGATTGCGCAGGGTGCCGATACCGAACCGCGACAGTAATGGAGCGGGCTGAACGAATTCCTTACACCTTCTGACGGGCGGGGCTTCTCGGGCGTTTGCAAGCCCCGCCCGTCAGGGCGGGGTCGCGTCCGTCAGATTCTCCGCTGTTCCCGGTCCCGCAGCGAAGCGCGGACCCAATCGGCGGGGATCTCGCGCCGACTCGGAGCGCCGATCTCTTTCCATTCGAACAATGAGACTGATTCGGAGGTGAGCGGGTTTACATTTGATTTCGATACGATAGGGGAATGTTGCAGGATCGCCGGCGCCGGTTCGCATGAAACCACACCAGCCGCGAGCCCGTGGCTTGCTCGGACACAGCCCCTCTCTTTCGTCCTGTCTTGGAGTCTTCTTTCTGCTCGTTCTCACGGAGGCGGTCTACCTTCGTCCGTCAATCCTGCGAGGCGACGAGGTTCTCCTCGGTATGGACTATCTTCACTTGCACATCCGGCGGATCGCGTTCGCGCGAAATGCGCTGTTCGGCGCGCGGCACATGCTGCCGGGTTGGAATCCGCAGGAATTGCTCGGAATGCCGTTTTCGGCGAACTTACAGAGTTTTCCGTGGATTCCCACGCGTTTCGCGCTGTTCCTCTTCGACCCGGCGTTCGCCTATGCCGCGGGCGTGGCGATCGCCGCCGCTCTCGCAGCGGTCTTCACGTACAACTTTTGCAGGCGATCGGGTCTTTCGGTGGCCGGCGCGGCGGCCGCGGGCTGGACCTTCGCCTGCGCCGGCTTCTTCACTTCGCGTGTCGCGGCGGGACATCTCCCGCTGCTGGAGGCGTATCCAGCGCTTCCGCTGCTGCTCTGGCTCATCGGCCGGGCGCTCTCGCCGGAGCGTGCGAACCGTCGCGCATTCGACTTGGGCGTTCTTGCCGCCGGTGCAGCTTGCATCGCGCTGGCGGGACATCCGCAGATTCCGGTGTATGCCGTGGGAGTTGCGGTGCTGTATGCGATCGTCCGCGGGCGGGGCTGGTTGCGCGTCAAGATCGTGAGCGCCATCGCACTCGGCCTGGGAGCGACCATGGCGGCTTGGTGGCCGATGCTGTCGTTGATTCGCCGCAGCACGCGAATTCTCGCCCTCGCGCCTCCCGACAATGACGTCACCATGCCGTACCACCGCCTGCTGGCATTCGTTGCGCCGGGAGTGGACGGCTGGCCCCCGGGCTCTGTTCTCTCCTCCCAACAGCCGTTCCACGGATACACATACGCCTACTTTTGGGATACCACTTGGTATCTGGGTCTTCTGCCGCCCTTGGCCGCCATCGCGCTGTTGGTGTGGTGCATTGGGAATCGCCGCCTGCCGGGCTGGCCGTGGGTCTTTCTGGCTGTCGTCGGGCTGGGCGCGTTGCTGTTTGCACTGCCTCTCTCAGATCCTTTCCGGCGCGCCGTACCGGGAACTTTTCTGCGCAGTCCGGCGCGCCTGCTTTATGTCACGACATTTTCCATCTCGGTCGTCTTCGGAGCCGGCGTGGATGCCCTTATGAATACGCTAGGACCTCGCCTGCGGCAGGTTGCGGTCGCGGTGTGCCTTGCGCTTCACTTCCTGGATCTTGGGGGATTCTCGCTGTTGCTCATCCAGCACTTTCCGCCGGCACAATCCAGGATTCCCGAACTAGAACCGATCCTCGCTCGCGAGACGGGAATTGCCCGGGTTGCCATGGATGGTGATGACATCGTGCCCGGCGCCAGCAGCTACGACGATGTTGGCGGGTTCGACTCGATCCTTCTGGCGAGCTCTTATCGCGCACTTCTCGCGCTCACGCAGTCCCCGCCGGACCTCAACGTGCAAAGCTTCAAAGGGGCGTCGCTACCGATTCCCGCGCTCCGCGCAGCGGGTGTTCGATTCGTTCTCACGGAGACCGAAAGAACGGATCTCGAACTGGCCGGTAGCGCGGCAGGAACCTTCCTCTATCGCGTGCCTGATCCGGCTCCGCGCGCCGCGTATTTCACGGCGGCCGCGACCGGGTTCTTTCCGCGCGGCGAAGTCCTCGATGCCTTCGTGGCGCAACAGCGTTGGGACCGTCTGATGCTGCCTGTGGAGGCCAAACGGTATTTGCCGCCGGCCCGGTCTGCCTCGAACGGCAATGGCGAAGAAAACCGAAAGACCATCGCCTACTCCCGATCTTCCAGCGACGAGATCCTGCTTCAAACCGGGAACGCCGAGCCTGGTTTCGTCCATGTGTTGGAGTCTCATGATCCCGGTTGGAGTGCGGAAGTGGATGGTGTTCCCGCTCCCATCGTACTTGCGAATGGATTCAGCATGGCGGTCCCAGTGCCCTCCGGGAGTCACGCGGTAAGGCTGAGGTACCGTACGCCGGGACGGTTGTTCGGAGCCATTCTGTCTCTCCTGAGCCTCTGCGGGCTCGCAGCCCTGCTGTTCCGATCGCGCAGCCCACGTCCGAACTTGGATTGATAACGGACTCTCTTCATTTCGGCGCGAACTTCCCGACCTGGTCTACTTCCAGAAGGATCTGGCCCGCGTCGTCGATGTGGAAGGCCGGACTGAACCTGGCGCCCCATGCCAGCTCGTCGTAGCGATACGAGTACTTCGCATTCACCATCTGGCTGAACGTATCGTCGAAACCTTTCAACAGGATCAAGACTTCCGCCTGCAGCCGCTCCAATTCCGCCGCAGTCTTGCCAAAAAACGGGCTCGCCTCATCGATGGGATGAACCACAGTCCACGTCAATGGGAAGAAATAGACCCGATCCCGTTCGAGGGTGAGAGTCTGGAATTTGCGTTGGAGTTGCCCAGGCGGACCTTCCACCGTCATCAACATAACGTTGGCCTCGAGTTCGATGAGTACATTCGAGCGCAGGTTTACGACTCGGAATTGCAGACTCGTGCCACCTTGAAATGGGGCGACCAGCATTTTTTCACTGAAACCGACCTTGGCGGAGGGCTTGGAAACCCGTCCGAAGAGGAGTCCGGTGGCCAGGGCAAAGCCCATCAGGCCGATCATGGCTTCCATCGCCGCCAGAAAATTCGCGGCGATTCCGGTGGGCGCAAAGTTGCCATACCCTACGGTGGTCAGGGTGTGGGCGCTAAAGAAGAAAGCTGTCAGAAAGCGGCCGAACATGGTCGGCGAATCCAACCCTTGAATCTGCCCAGGACCGAGGGAGAAGTAAATCAGCGCGAATACGGTGTTCTCCACAACGTATGCCAGACATACGGTTCCCAGAACAGGGACCCAGCCCATGGTGATG
>JBGPHB010000790.1:0-3302 GCA_041484155.1 Bryobacteraceae bacterium | reverse complement strand
ATTCGTCGAAGAACTCGAAGTGCCACTTGCCGGATTCCGTAACCGCGGCATCGTCCGTATAAAAGGGTTGCTGAGCCTGGAGCGACGCCGTGAGGAGTGCCAATAAGAGAGCGGCCAGCACGTAGCTTCCAGGGTAAACGAAAACCGATCTCGGCCGGACGTGGCGCGCGCACCCTCGAAAATACACTTACGCAAGAGCTGAAAGTTGTTGATCTAGCAAGGCCCGCACATCCAATCCGAGGCGACCGAATTCCTTCAGCATGCGCTTGAACTTGCGCAGGATGGTCCGTTCGTTGGGTGGCGCCGAGCCCTTCTCCTGATATTCAACTTGGTTGTGCAGCACCAGCCAGATGAGCTTGGCCATCCGGTGGGCCACGGCCCAAGCTGCGCCCTTGCCTTCGATTCTGGGTTTGAGTCGGGCAAACAGACTGGCGAAGAAGGTTTTTTTGGTGTGAATCGCGCCCCAGGCAATCTGGCACAGTAAACGTCTCAGATACCGGTTCCCCTTGGCCGAACAATAGCTATAACAGATTCCGGCTGATTCCTGGCTGCCGGGACACACCCCCACCCACGACGCAAATTGTTCCGCGCTGGCGAAAGCGGCGGCGCCGGGACCGATCTCGGAGAGCAGTTCCTGGGCCGCGTGAAGGTCCACTCCTGGGATCTGGCTTAGCCGATGCAGCGCGGGCAGGTGTTCGGCCATCGCCGCCGCCAAGGCTTGGTCGATTTCCTCCGCCTGTCGCCGCAACAGTCGCACCTGATCCAGGTACTGCTTCAGCAACAGCCGGTAGACCGGCTCCAAACGCCCCACCAAGGCTTCCTTCAGTTGCCCTTCTTTCCGGCGCAGCACTCCCCGCGCTTGGCCCACCAACACATCCACATCCGTCACTCCCTGGGCGATCTGTTCCAGCATGGCCCAGCCGCTCACTCCAAACACGTCGCTGGCCACCGCCGTGAGCTTGATGCCGCCCTGCTCCAGCAGACCCTCCACCTGATTGCGAACCACGCTGATCTTCTTCTTCAAGCTCACGCGCGTCCGTGTCAGCCAGCGCCAACTCCTCTGCTCGGCCCCCGGAATGAAGCTCTCCTCCAGATCCCCCGAGCTCCACCGATCCGCCAGTCTCTGGGCGTCGCGGAAATCCCGCTTGCGTCCTCGCGGCGCTCGGGTCTTTAGCGGGTGGGTCAAGTGCAGTCGAAAATGCGGCTCTAATCCATTCCAGACCGGCCGCCAGTACTGCGCCGTGGATTCCATCACTACCTCAGCCACCCCCTCACTCCGCAACCATGCACTCAAATGTTCGATCTCACTTTGCGTCGTGCCGAACTTTCGTTTCCGGTACTCGATGTGCTCCTCCGACTGCCGGCGGACCACTACCGCCAACATCTTCTTGTGCACATCGATCCCAGCCACAAAACGATATACTGATTCCATCTTGGCCTCCTCTAGTGATCGCTTGCGGCGGAGGACCGGTCTCAGTAAAATCAGTCACCCTCACAGGTTCTCCCGGCAACACGATTGCCGGTACCCCCACTTATCGTTCCGGTCCGCGGTCCCAGATCAAACACTCTTACAGCCTCGACATATCCAGTGCGTGCGACAACCTCTACTGCCGCAGCGATCTACACCATTTTCATCACCATTGTTATGCGGAACGCAATGGGAACACTCTTGCGTGCCACGTTCACAATCATGTGAACGCATGGCCAAGCGTTCACAACAGTGCGAACGTGGCAAACACGGTGTTCGCGCCCACGATGCCGGCGAGAATCGTTGTGGTTCCGGCTTGTCCGGGTTAGGGAGCGGTTTGAGCAACTTTTTCACAGCTTCTAACACCAACGCACAAACGTTATCGATTCCGCCGCCGGGTCATCTCGGCCTCTACCTGCTTGAATCCCGCCGGTATTTCGAACTTGGAAGCATCGACCGGACCGGAGGAGAAGCTGGTCAGCTCCGTCGTGGTTTCGATGAGCGAGCCCGAGTTGGCCGTACCTTGCTGCGGTTGATCCTGTTGGTTCCGCTTCCGCCCAAATCCGCTGAGCCCGGCCGCGATGCCTCCCAGTCCGGGTCGACTCTTTTCGGATTGCGAGTCACCGCTCGCGGCCGCGGCCGGGGCCGAGTCCCCCGCCCCGCCCATCTTCAGGGTGGACTGCACGGGCACGCCATCCAGCTTCGCCATTTCCTTTCCGGCTTGCTCCATCCCCTTCACCATTTCCGGCCGCATCATCGCCATTTGCGACATTCCCGAACCGAAAAGATAGCCCATCTTTTCGCCCATCTTGCGATGGAACGCCTTCACCTCGTCATATCCGGGAACCTTGGCCGTCCAGGTATCCATGACAGTGGTCATGGCGCCCGATTGGCCGGAGTCCTTGTCGGTGGCTTCGATCGTCATAGTCACGACCAGTTCCTTTGCTTCCAGACCCTGAATCGTCTTGGTTTGGCCGGTGGCCTTGGCGGAAACTTTGAAGTCAGCGTCGACCTTCTTGTCGGTCGCGGGCTGCTGCCCTCGCTTCTGCATTTGCTGGATCGCGCTTTCAGCCGCCTGTTTCATTTCGGCGAACGTGATCACCGAGTAGGTTTTCTTGGCGAGATCAATCTCGGTGATGGTTTCCTTGTCGAGGTCGACAATGCTGGCGCGATCCTTAGTCAGGGTGACCATCCGATCGCCCTTGAGCATGTGCGTCGAGACGTTGGGCTCGCGGGCCTGGCGCGCGAACGGCCCGGCCATTTTCATCATCGCCAGAAGCGACCCGCCGGTCATCTGGGTCGTTTCCTGGTACACGAATTCAGCCCGCAGGCCGCTAAGGGACGAGCAGAACAATACCACGAATAAGAGTTTTGTCATTGTATTCCTCTAAGGGAGATGCGACAGGACGGTCAAACCGTTCCAGACATTCTGTCGGCAGATCGGGTCCGACGTCTTATAGTGGATTCAATGAATCGTCCGAGTCTTACGATTCATGTAATCCATTAATAAATACTGTCCAAGTGTATATGGAGTCGTGAAATATGCCTTGCCTCGGCACAGCTCCGTGACCTTCTGGATGAAGTTCACCAAGCCGTAGTCGCTGGCTAGCATGAAGGTGTTGATCAGGATGCCTTGGCGCTTGCAGCGGCTCACCTCTTCCAGCGTCCGGCTGATCACCAGCGGGTCCAAACCGAAAGCGTTACGGTAAATCCGTCCGTCTTCAAGCGTCAAGGCGCTAGGCTTGCCGTCGGTGATCATGATGATCTGCTTCATGTCCTTGCGCTCCTGGGCCAGGAGCCGCTGCGCCAGGATCAGACCGTCGCGAGTGTTGGT
>JBGPHB010000789.1:0-3312 GCA_041484155.1 Bryobacteraceae bacterium | reverse complement strand
TTCGCAGGACTGGGTATTTGGCGCGTCCACCGGGGAACACCTCGAGATGCACATCAAGTTCGAGCGAGGCGTGGCAAACAAGGGAAACCCGTCCGAAACCAAATTCTATTCCGGCAAGAACCCGGGCTTTTATCAGATCTCCAGGCAGGAGCAAGTCCTCGACATCCTGCGGAACGCGACGACCAATCCACCCGATCGGGTGAAGGAATTCTCGTTCAAGGGATCGGGCGGAAGCTACGCCAAGTTGTTTGACGGCACGGAAAAAATGTTGAGCTGGGACAACATCCTCTGGATCAATCGTTCCGTGCTGCTGCCGTAGCGCCCGGTTCCTGCCGGCTGCCACTAGTAGCAGGGTATTTGCAGTGGCGGCGTTTCGTGGATATACTCAGCGCGTGCGAACGCGAATTCTGATCCTTCTCTCCGTCCTTCTTTGCCAATGCGCTATCTGCGCCGGCCAGGTACATAACGTCCTGACCGCCGCTGAAAAGAGGGATGGCTGGATTCTGCTATTCGACGGTAAGACGATGGTCCACTGGAATGATCCCAGTAAACTGGACCCTGCTGGAGACTCGTGGACAATCGAGGATGGCTGCTTGAAGCCGCTCTCGAATCCGCGTATCACCGAAGATCTCGTCTCGACTGAGAATTACAAAGATTTCGAGCTCCAGTGGGACTGGCGAATCTCGCCCGGCGGCAACACCGGCGTCAAGTATCGTATTCAGGCGTTCCCTGTTCTGATGGAGGCCCCCGCGGCTGGAATCGCCTCGAAGTTTGAGGTGCGGGTCGAACTGGCGCTGAGGAGGAAGCTTTTCGACCGTCACTTGATTCCTTCCGGCAGCAAGGCGGCGATCTATCCGGTCGGATTCGAATTCCAGATGATTGACAATTCCGCGCACCCCGACGCGAAGCGCGGCGCGTTATACCAGACCGGATCGCTGTACAGCATTCTGGCTCCAACGAAGGACGCCAGCAAGGCTCCCGGCGCGTTCAATCACTCCCGGCTGGTGGTGCGGGGCGCCCATTTCGAACATTGGCTGAATGGAGAGAAAGTAGTGGATATAACGGTGAATTCCGACATGTTGAAGCAGGCGCTTGGGACGCGCTGGGGCCCGGATTCACTGGCGGTTCAGCTCCTGTCACAGCAGCCGAACCAGAGTTGCCCGATTACATTACAGAACCATGGTGACCCCGCCTGGTTCCGCGACATCAAGATCCGCAAGTATTAGGTGGGGGAAAAGCCCATATCCGTCCTCGCGCTCGCCGACGACATGACTGGCGCGCTTGAAGTGGGCGCCAAGTTCAGTGGAGCGGGCATCCACACTATCGTGTCGGCGACGCCGATTCCCGCGGCCTCGGCGCAGGTGGTCGTATTCGACACGGAAACTCGGCACGCTTCCCCGGAGACGGCCGCCGCCGAAGTGAAGCGCTTTGTCCTGCAATCAGGATCGACAGATCCGAAGCTCCTCTACAAGAAAACGGACTCCACGCTGCGAGGCAACATTTCCGCCGAGCTGCGGGCGCTGTCGGAACTATTCCCGGATTGGCGCATCGGCTATGCTCCCGCCTATCCGGCGCTCGGACGCACCGTTCGGGACGGCGTGCTGTACGTGGATGGCGTGGCGGTGGAACAAACGGCGTTTGCGCGCGACGGGCTCAATCCGATTCGCAACAGCTCGATTTTGACCATGCTTCACCCGGAGCTGGCTTGCACGATTTTCGACGGCGAAACGGACTCAGACCTGAGGGGAGCCGCGCGTTTGATTCTCGCCGATCCGTCGATTCGCATCGCGGCCGGTCCTGCCGGTTTGGCGGAAATGATGGCGGAGGAGATCGATCTGTTCCGCGGCGCTACTCCGTCTCTACCCGCCATTCGGGTATGCTTGGTGATGAACGGTAGCCTCCATGAACGCTCGGCGATTCAGATGCGGCGCGCCGAGGCTCCTGGATGGACGGTTCTGCGGAAAGAATATGCGCATGGCGCAGATCCGGCGCGCGTCGCGCGAGAGAACGGAGAATATCTAGCTGAGCAGATTGCGACGCATGATCCGGACGCTGTATTTGTGATCGGCGGTGACACCGCGTTCGCCTTGATTGCCGCCCTCGGCCTCCCGACTTTGTCGCCCATCGCAGAGGTGGTCCCCGGCGTTCCGGTGACGCGTGTGGAGCGCAATTTCCTCAAAGGGCGAACGCGCGATTTGCTGTTGATCACCAAGGCCGGCGGATTCGGCGATCCGGATGTGATTTTGAGCGTCCGCCAAAAACTGAGTGCTCATGCCCAATAATCCGATTTTCGGAATCACGATGGGCGACGCGAGCGGCGTCGGCCCTGAAATCCTGCTCAAGGCGTTTGCAAATGGAGAGATCCGCTGGCCGGTCATTGCCTACGGCGACCTGGAAGCGCTTCGTTTCTATAACGAACGCCTGGGGTACGGTGTCGGGTTGGCGGAGCGCCGGAGCCCGGCGGAGTATGAGCCCGGCATGCTGAACATCTTGAACCGCGGGCTGCTCCAGGCGAGCGATATTACGCCTGGAGCGCTGAGCCGAAAGTCGGGACACGCGGCGCGGGAGTACGTGGTTTCAGCGACGCGGGCCGCGCTGGCGGGCCACATCAGCGCCATGGTCACGCTGCCCATGAACAAGCAGGCGACTTGTCTTTCCGATCCCACTTTCACAGGTCATACGGAGCTGATCGGCGCTCTGTGCGGAGTGAAGGATGTCACCATCATGCTCGCCTCGGACGACTTGATCGTGACGCACGTCAGCACGCATGTGTCCCTTTTGAACGCCATTCAGAATGCGAAGAGGCCGCGCATTCAGACTATTATTCAGCTCACGGTGGACGCGGTCCGCAAGCTCCATCCCAACCCCCGTATCGCCGTCGCCGGGTTAAACCCGCATGCGGGCGAGAACGGCTTGTTTGGAGAAGAAGAGATCCAGGAAATTGCGCCGGCGGTTGAATGGGCTCAAAAGCAAGGCTATCCAGTGGAAGGACCATTCCCTCCCGACACGCTGTTCTATCTGGCGGTGAGACGGAAGAAGTTTGACGCGATTGTCTGCATGTACCATGATCAGGGCCACATACCATCCAAGCTGCTCGATTTCGAAGGCGGCGTGAACGTGGCTCT
Organism: Bryobacteraceae bacterium; assembly: GCA_041484155.1. Lineage (GTDB taxonomy): Bacteria > Acidobacteriota > Terriglobia > Bryobacterales > Bryobacteraceae > Palsa-187. Next base: position 187 of record JBGPHB010000789.1, on the reverse strand, counting down.
AGGCCTGCCCATCGTGCGTACTTCGGTGGATCACGGCACGGCCTTCGATATCGCGGGGACCGGCGTGGCCAACACCCATAGTCTGATCCGGGCGCTCGAGTTCGCGGAAAGATTGGCCGGCCGGTGAAATCGGCGACCCCGCGCGATATAATTGGCGCGGCATGGAGGGACGGTGAAAAAACTGGCG
>JBGPHB010000788.1:0-3314 GCA_041484155.1 Bryobacteraceae bacterium | reverse complement strand
TGCTCCTGCTGGCGCTTGTCGCCGTCAACGCGCTGGCCCAACCCTCAGCCTCCCTCTTCAAGCAGGTCGACGAGATGGTGGCGACGCTCTCCGATATCACCGGCTGGCAAATCCGCAAGAAGGTCCCTTCGGAGATGCTGAGCAACAACCGCTTCCGCCGTCTGGTGGAGACCGGGATGAAGAAAGCATCCAGCGATCGCAGCGTCCGCGCCGAAGAGCTCACGCTCAAGATGTTCGGCTTCGTGCCGCAGGATTTCAACCTCGTGCGCGAGGCCGTGGATGTCGTGAGCGAGCAAGCCGCGGCGTTTTACGACTACAACAAGAAGCGGCTTTTCATTCTCGATTCGACCTCGCCCGGCTTCGATCAGCAAGTGGCGCTGGTGCATGAACTCGCGCACGCCCTGGCCGATCAGCACCATCGCCTCGGAAAATACCTGAAACACGGCGCGCCTGACGACGATGCGGCCACCGCCCGCGAGGCAGTCATGGAAGGCCAGGCCACGTGGCTGACCGGAGCCTATATATCCAGGCACAACGGAGGCAAGGCCGAAATACCCCAGGCCGGCGCCGGTGGCGACCAATTCCCGGTATTTTCGAAAGCCCCACTATACATTCGCGAGTCTTTGGTATTCCCCTACAACGAAGGCATGCGGTTTCAGGACGCGGTTTATCGCAAGCGCGGCCAGCAGAGCTTCGACGAAGTGTTCAAACACCCGCCGCTGAGCACGCAGCACATCCTGCACCCGGATACGTATTTCGCCAACCAGAAACCGGCGGAGCCGCAACTGCCGTCTCCCGCCGCGACGTTTGGCAAGGACGCCCAGCGCTATCGCGCGCTGGTCGAAGGCAGCCTCGGCGAGTTCGACCATTCCGTGCTCCTGCGCCAATACGTCGGCGAGAAAGAGGGGGCGGAAGCTGCCGCCCACTGGCGCGGCGGGTCGTACCGGCTGTACGAGCACAAACGTGAAAAATATCCTGTGCTGGGCTACGTTTCCGAGTGGGATTCTCCTCAAGCCGCACGCGCATTCTTTGCGCTTTATCAACGGATTTTGAAGGGCAAATGGAAGAAGATGGAGGTCGCTGCCCAGTCCGACGCCCAAGTTTCGGGCGCCGGCGACAGCGGTCGATTTCAGTTGCGCATTTCCGGAGCGACCGTTGAATCCATTGAGGGTCTGCGCTAGACTGAACTCATGCGAAAAGCCGTCATGATCGCAGTCACCGTTACGCTCGCCCTATCGGCGTGGGCCGCGCAGCCCTTGCCCCGCAAGGCGCCCGAATTCAATATTGTCGAACCATCGGGGAAGCAGTCGCTGCTGTCCAGTTACAAAGGCAAAGTGGTGGTGCTCGCGTTCATGCACACCACCTGCTCCCACTGCCAGCGCGAATCACAAGTGATCGCTAAGCTTTACAAGGAACTGGGGCCGCGCGGCTTCCAGCCGCTGGGGGTTACGTTCAACGACAACGCCGCCGCATTGACGCCCGGATTCGTCCAGGAGTTCAATATTCCCTATCCGGTAGGTTCCAGCGGCCCGGACCCGGTGTTGAGCTATCTCGGCTTTTCCGTTTTGGATCGTTGGGTGGTGCCGCAACTGGTGGTGATCGATCGAAAAGGCATGATTCGCGCGCAGAGTCCCGCGCAAGGCGACTCGAACTTGCAAGACGAGAATTATCTTCGGAACCTGATCGACGGTTTGCTGAAGGAAGGCGCCACTAGCGGCACGAAGAAGCCGTCTCCCGCACCCAAGAAAACGAGCTAACTTATATGCGATATCTTTCCATTGCCGCACTACTGGCGGTTTGCACGTCTGCGCTGGCGATCGGGCCGGTTCCGCGCAAGACGCCTGAGTTTACGATCGTCGAACCTTCGGGTCAGCAGACGCTGCTGTCCAGTTACAAAGGGAAGGTCGTGGTGGTGATGTTCATGTCCACCACCTGCCCGCATTGCCAGCGCCTCTCGCAAGTGATCACCAAGATTCATCAGGAGTTGGGTCCGAAGGGTTTCCAGCCGATTGGAATCGCGTTCAACCCTGAAGCCAATCCCAACACGGTCGCCGCTTTCATCAAGCAGTTCGGCGTGAGTTTTCCGATCGGCTACAGCGCCGCGGATTCGGTGTTGAGCTACCTGGGCGTCTCGTTGATGGAACGCTACGTCTATCCGGAGATCGTGGTGATCGATCGGAAAGGCGTGATCCGCGCTCAGAGCCCCGCGCAAGGCGACCCGAACCTGCAGGACCCGGCCTACCTGAGCAATCTGGTCCAAAGTCTGCTTAAGGAAGGCGCAGCCACGACCGCGAAAAGACCGTAACGCAGGCGCCCCGCCTGCAAGGCCAGCTCAGTCATTCGCGACACACGAAATTCTTGGTGTCCTCCGGATCGCCTTGACCCGTGTAATGCGCGTATTTCGGATATGCGCACAACGGCCGGCTCCGCCCCGGGAACGCTTTTCCGGTCGCGACCACCGAATCCGGCGCGGTCCCCTTCTCCACCCAATTGACCGCGGCGCCCAGCAGGTCGAATTGATCGAGCGCGAACTCGCCGCCCCGGCAATGGGCCATGCCCGGCACCAGATACATGCGGCTCCAGGTCTGCACCTGGTCCATGCCTCCGTTGGCCTTACTCATCCTCTGGTAGTAATCGAGCGTATCCATCGCGGAGAAGGCTGGATCGCTCATCCCGTGATAGAACAGGAGCTTCCCGCCGTGCGCGGAGAAACTGCTCAAGTTCGTCCAGGTGCTATCGGTCAGCGCCTCGAGAGGATTCGCTAACAGGGCGAAAAGCCGCTGGTCGACGTCGATCTCCAACGCCGTTGGAGCGCCGGCCCTGCCGGGCGTGGAACTCGGCAACAGCCCGGCGATGCCTGCGTCATACGCGTTCATCGGGTAGACTAAGTCTCCCTTCGAATTCCTCGGCCCCGAGAAAGCCTTCTTGAGCGCGCCCACTTGCTGAGACGTGAGGCAGGCGTCGGTCTTGTCGCCTTTGCAGGTCAAGACGGCCGGATCGAACTTGCACGCCCGCGTGTTGAAGACCATGCCGTCCTTTAAGCCGTCGTTGGCGTCGCACGCGTCGAGGACTCCGTTGACGATCAGTTTCTTGTCTCCGTCCGAGAAGACCTTGCTGGGCGCCGGTCTTCCGGAGTCGTCCTTGGGAGCAATCTGGTTGAAGGCGACGGCGGCCCAGTTATTTCCGATCTGCGAAAAGCCAGTGCGCATGGCGGGATCTCCCGAGACGACGCCGTCGAAATAAGAGGGATAGCGTTGCGTCATCAGCATGGCTTCCCGCCCGCCGGTGGAACACCCCGCGAAATACGAGTACCT
>JBGPHB010000787.1:0-3321 GCA_041484155.1 Bryobacteraceae bacterium | reverse complement strand
TGAGCGCCAGCACCCACAGGACCCCAAAGAACGTCACGATCACCAGGAACGATGTCCTTTCCCATCCCAAAACTTGCACGCGAGGCTTAGCAAAACCGAGCCACCACGCCAGCGCCGCTGCCCCCGGCAGGAACACGACGTAGTACATCGCACCAATCTTCCACTCCCGCGCGCCCGGCCAGAATCCAAATCCGACTCCTTTCACGCGCCGCACACTCAGCAGCGAAAACGCGCCGGTCCGAATCCACATCAACTGTCCCAGCGACCTGAGAGGCAGCTTGGGATGAGGGTCGACGTACAAGAAATGAAACACGCCCGTCAGCCACACCGACGCCAAGAAAACCAGGAACAACACATCCGCCGCCGGCTTATGCGGAAACAAGACGTACCAGAACGACGCCAATGCGGCCAGAGCGGCGATCCACAGCAAGGACTGCCAGCGGAACGACCCCAATTCCCAGGACGCCACCGCATAGGGCGCTATTCCCGCCAGTGTCAGTGCGAACGCCACGCCCGCGGGAGGCAGCTTTTCGATGCGGGTCCTCAGCCGCTCCACGCCCAGAGCGTAAAAGAACGTCACTTCCAGCAGAAATGCAGGCAGCACGGCCAGCGCCACCGCCGTGGGGATATCCTTTAGTTGGGAGTAGAGGTAGCCTGCGATCGCGCAGGCCGCCCAGACCAGCGGCAGGGCAACAAGCATGCGGGTTTCATCGTAACACGTAACTTTTTCTTCGCCCTCAGGTATCCTCCTACGACACTGTGAACGGAACTGACAACGCCCTGATGGCCCAGGTTGGCGCCGGCGAGGTAGCCAAGCTCGCGGTACTGTTCGAACGCCATCATGGCGCGCTGTTCCGCTACTTTGTCTCGATGAATCGCAATCGCGAGTGGTCGGAAGACCTGGTGCAGGACGTATTTTTTCGCATGCTTCGCTACCGGACCAGTTACGACTCAAAGCAGTCCTTCACGGCCTGGATGTACCAGATCGCCCGCAATACCAACGTGGATCACGCTCACAAGCGGCGGGGGGAAGTGGTCGGGATCGAGGAATTCACCGAGCGGCGTCCGGAGCCGGCCAGCTCCGCACCCGGTCCGGAAGAGAGCGCCGTGAGGGTCCAGGATCTGGCGCTGCTGAAGCGGGCGCTCGACCGGTTGCCGTCGGACAAGAAGGAAATCCTGATCCTCAGCCGTTTTCAGGAAATGAAGTATGAAGACATCGCGGTGGTGCTCGGATGCGAGGCCGGAACGGTGAAAGTGCGGGTGTATCGAGCCATGCGGGCGCTGGAAGAGATCTATTTCACGCTCGCCGGAGAGAAGGCGTCATGACTTGCGAGGAAGCGAAAACTCTTTTGTCCGAATATTGGAGCCAAACGCTGGACGAGACTAGGGAGCTCGCGTTTGATGCGCATCTGGCAGGTTGCGAAACCTGCCGGGCGGAAACCGAACGCCTGGGCGTCTTATGGAAAAGCCTGGCTCTGCTCCCGGTTGAGGAGCCCAGCGCCAATCTGCGTGGGCGGTTCTACGAGACGCTGGGGGCCTTCCGCCAGGGTCTCGAATCCGCGCCGCGGCGGAGCTTGCGCGAAAAGATTGTCTCCTTCTGGCCGAGGCAACCCGCCTGGCAAATGGCCGTGAGCTTCGCGCTGCTGGTGCTGGGAGTGGGCGTGGGATATGAAATTCGTCCGGAGAAGCAAGAGCAACCCGAAGTTGCGCAACTCCGGGGAGAGGTGAGCAATATGCGTCAGTTGGTGGCGTTGTCTTTGATGCAGCAGCAGTCTGCCGGGGAGCGGTTGCGGGGCGTGGGCTGGGCGTACCAGGTGGAGCCGTCCGATACCGAAGTGCTTTCGGCGCTGCTCAAGGCGGTGAACCAGGATTCCAGCGTAAACGTGCGGCTGGCGGCCGCCGATGCCCTGCACGCCTTCGGCGCCAGCCCGGGAATGCGTAAGGCGATCCTGGAAGCGATTCCGAAACAATCCGCGCCGCTGGTGCAAATCGCGCTGATCGATCTGCTCGTGGATCTCAAAAAGAAGGAAGCCACGCCGGACCTGCGCGCGCTGGCAGCGGATCAAGCCGTGCACGCCGGAGTGCGGCAGCGGGCCACCTGGGCCGTGGAGAAATTGCAATGAATCGGTTCAGTATTGTTCTCGGCCTGGCTTCGACGCTGGGCACGCTCCTCGTCGGACAAGACACACCGGATCGGGTGACTGTTCCGTTTCGCGACGCCGCGAAAGCGCGCACACTGGTGGTGGTCGTTGTGAACGGAGGCATGACCATCCGCGGGTACGACGGCAAGGACGCCATTATTGAAGCGAATTCCCGTGGCGGCCCAAGCCGTGGCCGCCTGCGGTTGCCCTCAGCGCCGCCCGGCATGCACCGCATCGACAACCAGAATTCGGGACTGGACATCTCGGAAAAGGACAACGTGGTCACGGTAAACGGAGGGATCATGCACTCCGTGGATCTTCTGATTCAGGTGCCGATCCAGACGTCTCTCAAGTTGAAGACACTGAACGGCGGACACCTCACGGTTGAAAACATCTCCGGCGAGATCGAAGCCGAGAACACCAACGGAGCCGTCACGATTACCAATGTCTCGGGTTCCGTGCTCGCCAACTCGATGAACGGAAGAGTAACGGTGTCGCTGGATCGAGTCACGCCCGATAAATCGATGAGCTTTTCCACCATGAACGGCATCATCGACGTGACGTTGCCCGCCGACGTGAAAGCGAGGCTCAAGATGAAGACCGACAACGGTGAGATCTACCTTGACGACGGATTCGACGTCAAGCTGGATGCCTCCTCCCGCGCGCCAGTGGTCAGCGATCGGCGTAGTAGCGGCGGCCGGTATCGCGTGCGGCTGGACAGAACCACCTACGGCGACATCAACGGCGGCGGTCCGGAGATGCAGTTCACCACCTACAACGGCAGCATCCTGATTCACAAGAAATAGGTAGTGGGGAGTGGGTAGTGGGAAGTGGGGAGTAGGGTAGTGGGTAGCGGGAAACTGGCGTGAGCGGCAGAGTCGCCGACTTCCCACTCCCCACTACCCACTTCCCGCTAAGACTACCCACTTCCCGCTAGAATGTTCCTACGTGGCCCGATTCCCCGGCGTCGACTATCTAATGATCGACTCGCAGTTCAGCGAGCAGGAGTTGATGGTCCGGCAAACCGCGCGGCAGTTTGTCGATGAGCGGGTGCTTCCCGTGATCCGCGATTCCTTCCGCGATGCGCGATTTCCGCGTGAACTGGTTCCGGAGATGGGCAAGCTCGGCTTTTTCGGCGCGAATCTGGAGGGCTATGGATGCGCCGGCATGAACAACGTCG
>JBGPHB010000786.1:0-3322 GCA_041484155.1 Bryobacteraceae bacterium | reverse complement strand
CCGAGCTGACAAGGTCTGATCCTCTAATTCACAGGAGTCTTGCTGGCGCGGTTAACGGGCTTAACGATTTCCTTGAAGTGGAGCGAAAGCGCGTTACTACTTCCTGCGAATGGCGGAGCGATCGCTTTCCGTCCAGTGCTGGACGACTCTGGTGACCGCACCCTTGGCATCCTTGATGAACTCGACGATGTTGCCTTCCATGCTGAAGCTGTTTTCCGACATCGCGATCAAGGGGATCTTTCCCATCCCGCCTGGTTCGATCATCAGACGGTCCCCTTCCAACGTGACTAGGACGACCGAGGCGTTCTGGGGCGAATCGTATGTTCCCACGTATTGTGTCAGAACGTCCTTGGAAACGCGAACCTCCTCATCCCGTTTGCCCACAAGGTGCCGTTTATCGCGGTCTTCACAGATAAACTCTATCAATTCCCCGTCCGGCATCAAATCGAGATCGACAGGAAGGGTCCAGGTCCGGTTGTAGGCTTTGGGGTCCTCGATGGTCACCTGGAGATCCATATGGCCGGCGTCGCGGCGGCGGAAGCGCTCGGTCATGCGCAATGCCTCGGAGTGGGGGTGCCCGCCCAGATCCAGGGACGTCCGGTCGTTATAACCGGTGGTAGTGACCACCAGCGTGTCTTCCTCCCATTGCCCAACGGAGTACCCCATCCATGTCGGGTTGGGATCTTCCGGCAGGCCGCGGCCATCGGTAAAAACCTGGCGGAAAAGGGTCTGATATTCGTACAGGAAGATCACTAGATTCGGCGTCTGAACGATCTTCACGGGGGGGCCGACCGAAGTGCTGGTCTTCGGGCCGGGCGGCAAACAATTGATGCCGTCCGTGTCGTTGCGAAAGTTATCCGCGCTTCGTTTGTAAACGGTCGCCGCCCACGGCTGAATGTCCTCTGGCTTGAGATCCGGCGCGGCGTTGAGCAGATAGCTCTTGTGGATCCGCCAAACGCCGGAAAGATCCGGCTTGCCGTCGGCGGATCGCGGAGCGGGGGCGGAGAGGCTGGGCTTGCCGTCGGGTGTTCTGGGCACTCCCGCAGTCGGGCGACTCGGCCATTGCGCTGTGAGCGGCGATAATGAGGCCGAAAGGACGATTAGGCTAGCTAGTGTTTTCATCTGCCATCTCCCGTCGGGTATCATAACAAACCTATTTTGCAGGTGCGGGATCCACGCTCACCAGGTGATGAGCGAAGACGTTATTATATGAGGCACCATGCCGACGGAATGGACCATTGGCGACGACCCGAAGGATTCCCTTCCGGCGGGGACACTTATCGGGGCGTATCGCGTGGAGGTTCCACTGGGCGAGGGCGGAATGGGGACGGTGTATCGGGCGACCGATACGAAGCTGAACCGGCCGGTGGCGATTAAGCTGTTGTCGGATGAGTTCGCCGATGTAGCCGCGCGGCGGAGGTTCCAGCGCGAGGCGCAACTGGCGAGTTCGCTGAATCATCCGCATATTCTGACGGTTTACGACGCCGGTGAGTATATGGGCCGGCAGTACCTTGTCACCGAATTCGTCGATGGGGGGACGCTCAAGGATTGGATCAAGGCGGAGAAACGCACCGTTCGGCAAATTGTGGATTTGCTGACGGGGGTCGCGGACGGGTTGGCGGCGGCGCATGAGGCCAAGATCACCCATCGCGACATTAAGCCGGCGAATATTCTGGTAGCGAAGAACGGATATGCGAAGCTGGCTGATTTTGGGCTGGCGAAGCTACTGGAGAACGCCGATCCTAGTGCAACGCGGACGATCGCGGAGGGGCAGACACGGCCAGGAACGGTGATCGGCACGATCGCATACATGTCTCCGGAACAAGTGTCCGGGCAGAATCTGGATGGACGCAGCGATATTTTCTCGTTCGGCGTGGTGCTGTATGAGATGCTCACCGGCAAGCGGCCCTTCAGCGGCAAGACAGATCTGGAAGTGATGCAGCGGGTGATTCACGCGGCTCCCGAGCCGCTCGGGGCGGAGGTTCCGCAAGCGCTGCGCTACGTGGTGGAGAAGGCGCTCGAGAAAGACCCGGCGGAGCGCTATCAGACGGCGCGAGATTTGGTGGTGGATCTGCGACGGCTGGGGCGGCAGAAGACGGTAGGGGCCACCACAGTTTCTGTAGCGCGGCCGAAACGGACACTGTTTACACAAACATGGCTTCCGTGGGGCGCGGCGGCAATCTTTGGCATGGCGGCACTGGTTGGGGCGATCTATTTCCGGGGCTCCCCAGCAAACCCGGAAAAAGTCAACTACGAGATATTGCCGCCGGAGGGCGGCGAGTTCGCGGCGTTTGAAACCCCCGACCATGACGTGATGAACATCTCTCCAGACGGAAGGTCCATCGCGTTCGTAGGAACGGTAGGCGGGCGAAATCAAATCTGGATACGGGAAAGAAACTCCGTTTCGCCGCGGGTACTGGCAGGGACGGAAAATGGGTACTCGCCGTTCTGGTCGCCAGATAGCCGGTCGCTCGCGTTTTTCGCGGATGGACAGCTTAAGGCGATTGACCTTGTGGGCGGACCACCCCGAGTGATCTGCGCGGTTGCCGCGACGGCGCTGGTGGGGACGTGGGGCAGCCAAGGTGAGATTCTTTTCTCGGACTTTCGAAACCCAGATGGCGGACTCCGCCGTGTGAAGGCGGAAGGAGGAACTGCGGAACTGGCCGTGGGCAACGGTCCCAATAATTCGGTGCCGTTGTGGCCGCACTTCCTCCCCGATGGAAGGCAGTATCTCTATCTCGGTTTCCAGGCCGGCCGAGGCTATCAGGTGTGGATCGGCTCGCTGGGGGGCCGCGAACCAAAAGTTCTTATGCCGCCATCTTCACGTGTGGCGTTTGCATCCGGCTATCTGTTCTTCGTGCGGGAAGGTGCGCTGCTGGCCCAACGGTTTAATCTGAGCGAACTGCGGCTAGAGGGCGCTCCGGTTCAGGTGGTCGGACAGATGGAGTATTTTGCGTCCAGCGGTTTTGCTCCCTTCTCGGTCTCGCAGAACGGCGTACTGGTCTACCAGCCTCGGGGCAATGCGTCGCGTCTGGCGTGGATGGACCGGAGCGGTCGCGAGACGGGAACCGTGATGCCGCCGGCCGCCTATCAGTACCCGCGGCTGTCGCCGGATGGCAAGAGGCTGGTGGTGGGTAAGATCGATCCCCGCTCCGGGACCGGGGATCTTTACCTGACCGATCTGGCGAGCGGAACCAGCGTCCCGATCACCACGGATCCGAGACATGAATACGGGCCGGTTTGGTCGCCGGACGGCAGGGTGATTGCGTTTGCACAGGACGACAACGCCGCGCCTTTCTTGCACAAGGTGGGGCTAGAAGGG
>JBGPHB010000785.1:0-3322 GCA_041484155.1 Bryobacteraceae bacterium | reverse complement strand
TACGTCGAGCTGCATGTTCATGAGCGTGTCCATCAAATGGATAACCGTGACCTGGCAACCTTGCACCTGAAGTCCGCGCGCCGCTTCGAGACCCAGCAATCCACCACCGATCACGACGGCCTTCGCGCCTGGTTTTGCGCTCGTGAGGATGGCTTTGGTGTCGTTCAGATTTCGGAATGTGAAGACGTTCTGCTTATCGAGGCCGCTGATGGGCGGAAGGAAAGCGCTGCTGCCCGTGGCGAGGAGCAACCTGTCGAACGGAGCCGTCGAGCCGTCGTCTCCGGTAATGATGCGTTTCTCCGCGTCCACGTCGACGATCCGGACCCCCAGACGCAGGCCAATATTGTTCTCCTGATACCACCCGAGAGAGTTGATCGTGATATCGTCGACCGACCGCTCGCCAGCCAGGACCGACGAGAGCAGAATGCGGTTATAGTTGACGTGGGTTTCGTCTCCGAAGACCGTTACCCGAAACTTCGGCGAGTGCTTGAGGATCTGTTCGAGGCAGGCGACGCCCGCCATGCCGTTACCGACTACAACGAGATTTTCCATTTCCGGCCTCCGGAATTCTGAAGCTCTGTCTTGACAATGTTTACAGCGCATTGCTTGAAATTGGGCTCGCGCGAGATAGGGTCGAAAGCGCTCTGGGTGACAAGGTTGGAATTCGTCTCCACATAGTGAAAGGGCATGAATACCTGTCCGGGCGCGATGATCTCCGTGACTCGCAGTTCGACGCCCTCGACGCGGCTGCGCCGGGAGAGGATCGAGACGCGATCATGCGGGCGCAATCCCAGTTTCGTGGCGTCGCGCGGATTCATTTCGAGCCAGGCGCGCGGCGACATTTTGTGGAGTATCGGCACGGCGCCGGTTTTGGTCCGCGTGTGCCAGTGCTCGACGGTGCGGCCGGTATTGAAGATGAACGGATATTCTTTGTTCGGCTGTTCCGGGAACGGCTGGCATTCGATGGAGAAGAGTTTCGCGCGGCCATCCTCGGTTGGAAAACGGCCGTCGCTGTAGAGCCTCGCGCCACCCCACTGGATTCCGCCTTCTCGCTCGATTGCTTCGTACGTCATGGCGCTGTAGTCGCACAGGCGGCCTTTCGAAACGCGTCTCCATTCCTCGAAAGCGTTGCGCGGCGATGTCCAACCAGGAAATAGCTCGTCGTAAACGCCGAGCCGTCCCGCCAGATCCAGAAAGATGTCGAAGTCGGGGCGCGCTTCGCCGGGCGGATTTACGGCGGCATTCACTTTGCTCACTCGTCGCTCGGAGTTGGTGTAGGTGCCTTCCTTCTCGCCCCAGATCGCAGCCGGAAGGCGGAGGTGCGCGTATTCGGAGGTTGGCGTGGGATCGAAGCCGTCCTGTACGACCAGAAACTCAAGCGTTTCGAGCGCCTGTTTGAGCACGCCGTGGTTCGGAAACGAGACGACTGGATTGGTGGCGATAATCCACAACGCGCGGATACGCTTCGACACAGCCGCTTCGATAATGTCGGGATACGCGAGGCCCCGCGCGGTCGGGATGCGGTCCTTGCCGATGCTCCACAACGTCGCAAGCTCTTCTCGATCGGAAGCGCTCTCAAACTTGCGATAGCCGGGGAGACTCGATGCGAAGCCCGCTTCCCGCGTGCCCATGGCGTTGCACTGTCCGGTGATCGAAAAGGGCGATGCGCCCGCACGGCCGATCTGCCCCGTCAGCAGGGCGAGATTATTGATCGCGTTGACGGTTTCGGCGCCCTGAGTTGAGTGATTGACGCCCATCGTCCATCCAATGAATCCGGCTTTGGCGCGGCCGTAAAGCAGCGCCGTCCGTTCAATGAGCTCCGGCGCAAGCCCCGTGACGCCTGCAACGTGTTCCGGCGTGAACTTCTGGACGTGCTGCTTCAGATCCTCAAAACCGGTAGTATGGCGATCGATGTACTCGCGATTGATGAATCCGTCGCGGATCAGCACGTGCGCGATTCCATTGAGCAGCGCGATGTCCGAGCGTGGCTTCAGCGGAAGATAGACGTCGGCCAGCATCGCGGTTTTGGTAACGCGCGGATCGGCGACAATCAGTGTCGAACTAGGATTCTCAGACAGCCGGTGACACAAGATCGGGTGATTTTCGGCGATGTTGGCGCCGATCAGCAGCGCCACGTCGGCCTTTACGAGAACTTCGTACGATCCTGGCGGACCGTCGCTGCCAAAGGAACGCTTGTAGCCGGAGACCGCGCTGGCCATGCAAAGCGTTGTGTTGCCGTCATAGTTGGGAGTGCCGAATCCGAGTTGGACGAGCTTGCCCAGGGTGTAGAACTCTTCCGTTACGAGTTGGCCGGTACTGATCACCCCAAATGACTCAGAGCCATAGCGCTCTTGAATGCCGCGAATCTTTTCGACCATCGTGCCAAGGGCGGCGTCCCAGCTCACGCGTTTCTTGTGCAGCATGGGATAAAGAGCCCTGCCGGGGGCAGACAGCGTATGATGCTCGGAGAGGCCCTTCGGACAAAGCTTCCCGAGATTGACGGGATGATGGGCGTCACCGCGCGCTGCGACAGCCTTTCCGTCGCGGGTTCCGATGAGCATGCCGCAGCCGACCGAGCAGTAGCCGCACGTGGTCTTCACCCAACGGTCAGCCACTCTGGAAGCGGACACGTAGCCGAATTCCGGATCGTGCCCGTAGGCATATTGATCCGCCAGAATGTCCAGGCCGGCAAGCCGCTTCAGGTTCACGCAGCCTCCTTGCCGAAGAAGGAGCTGGCCATGTTTTTCGGCACTACCGACACGAAGAACAGATAACGCGATAGCATCTCACCGGCGAGCGCGAGCACGAAGGCCGCGACCGGCTGATGCAACAGCGGGAGGATGATGCCTCCGCCAATCAGGAGCCCCATCCGGATGGACAGCGAACGGCGAAAATCCTGCGCCAGCAAACGCGCCGAGGCGCGCAGCTCAAACTCCTCCGACATGGCGTGTTGGATGAGTTTGAGCGATTGATTCAGTAGCTGACCTGCCGCAGTCACGCAGATCAGGATGGGTGACACGGGCACGCCCAGCGCCGCTAGGAACAACGGGCCGAGCAGCAACGCGGTGAGATAAAAATCGGCGATGGTGTGCTTGCTATTCCAGGCTGGACGGGCCGGCGCGAGGTAGATGAAAGCGCTCGCCGTGACGCCGGCCAAACCTAGAAGGGCGGCGGCGGGCGCGAACCCGGAGACTGCAATCGACCCGGCGGCGACAATGGAGAATAGCGAGAACAGGAGCACTTCGCGGCTCAGCCAGGACCGGCGCCACATGCGGAGCGCTCTCCAGGCGTAAATCGGACGGCCCAGATGCAAGGTGGAAGC
>JBGPHB010000784.1:0-3323 GCA_041484155.1 Bryobacteraceae bacterium | reverse complement strand
GAGGCCCAGAACGCCGCGCCGCGGACCGACGGAAGCACGGCGATATCTTCGGCAAGCGGCGTCGGATCCCCCTGCAGCCGAATCTTCCCGGCATCAAAGTTTTGTGCGAGCAGCGTTCGCCCCCTCAGAAACAGCAAGTTCCCGGGGCGGCCGGCAATCGGCGCCGCGTAAATGGCCTTGGCTTCCGTCTTCAGGACCTGCACCCGGTCTTGAGGGCGATCGAGGGATCCGGCATACACCCCTGATGTGCCTGCGTCAGTGCTTGCGATGCCGTAAAGAAAATGCTTTCCGTCCGGCAGAAACTGGGGGTAACTGAATCCGATTTCCTGGCGGGAGGCATCGGCCGCTACAATGGGGACCGGCATTCCCCCCGAGGCCGGCACGCGGAGCACGCCCTGTCTGGTTGCGAACAGGATCACTCCGTCGCGATTCCAGGTCCCGCCCATGCTGACTAATCCGACCTCTCCGCTGTCGGCTTCGCACAACACCGCCGGCGTGCCGCCCACCAGGTCGGCTCGCATCAGTTCGCCTCTTGCAAAGAAAGCGATTGACTTACTGTCCGGAGACCAGAAGGGAAAGTCCGCGCCTTCCGTTCCCGGGAGCGGACGAGCCGCGAGCGAGTCGAGCGGCCTCAGCCAAAGCGAAGGCGCGCCACTGCCACTGGCGCGAAAGACCAGGAAACGGCCATCCGGCGAAATCTCTGTCCCCGTGATTCGGAAGCTGAAGATTGTGTCTGGTGGTGGCTCCACTGCAAACCGCCAGGCCAGGGTCACGGGCACAGGCTGGATCAGCCAAAGCGCCGTGACGACCGCCGCGATCAGCGCCATGACGCCCGCCGGCACGTAACGCAGGCCCATGGCCTGCTGCTGCGCCGGTTCTTCCAACAGTAGCCTCGCGTCGGCAATATCGCGCAGCCGTTGCTTCGGATCTTTTTCAAGACAGCTCCGCAACAGCCGCTGCGCCTTAGCCGGAATTCCGTCCCACTCCGGATCATCCTTGATGACCGACGCCAGCATTTCCGACACGTCGTCACCCTTGAATGGTTTGCGCCCCGCGAGCATTTCATACAGCACCACGCCGAAGGCCCAGATATCGGCCCGCTTGTCTACCGGCTTTCCACGAGCCTGTTCGGGAGCCATATACGCGGCGGTACCCAGGATCATCCCCGCCTCCGTAGCACCCATCGTCAGGGTGGCGCGAGCTTCAGCTTGCGATTCACCGGCTGAAGCCGGTGCCACCTTCGCCAGTCCGAAATCCAGAACCTTCACGGTTCCGTCGGGCTTGATCTTTATGTTCTCCGGCTTGAGGTCGCGATGAACAATTCCTTTTTCATGCGCCGCTTCGAGCGCGTCCGCGATCTGCCGAGCGTAGTCGAGTGCCGTCTCCACAGGAAGCGGGCCTTTGGGCGATTCGCCTTCGACCAGCTCCATCACCAGATAGTTGGGCCCGACGTCGTGCAACGTGCAGACGTTGGGATGATTCAGCGCCGCCACCGCCCGCGCCTCGCGCTCGAAGCGTTCACTGAAGCGCTCGGCGGAGACTTTGATCGCCACCTCGCGCCCGAGGCGGGTGTCGCGGGCGCGGTACACCTCGCCCATGCCGCCCGCGCCGAGCACAGACACCACCTCGTAAGGGCCGAGGCGCTGGCCTGGGGTTAGGGTTGGCACGGTTCTCACGATTATAGCCAGCCCTGTGTGCAAAACCGGGACTGGCTCGAATTTCGCAAAGACGGCGAAATTCAAGCCAGTCCCCTTTTGCGCATCGTACACTAGGTGATTCAGTCGAGGAGAAGGATCGCGTGAACCATTTCGGGAAGTTCGTGTGCGTATACTCCCTTTCATCGGTTGCTTGGATGGCGGCGGCCCCCATCTCCGGCGCCGAAGTGTATCAGAAGCGCTGCGCTGCCTGTCACGATCAGGTGAGCCCCCGGATTCCGCCGCGCGATGCACTCCAGAAGATGCCGGCGACCCGGATCCTGCGCACGCTGGATTTCGGCTTGATGATGAGCATCGCCTATCCGCTTCGCCGCGACGAACGTGAGGCCGTGGCGACTTTCCTGGGCACCGCAGGTGGCGAGGCCGCACCTCCCGCGAGCGCTTTTTGCCCCGCCGGCAAACGCCCCATGTCGGGGCAGGGGACTGCGAACTGGAATGGCTGGAGTCCCACGCCCGAAAACACGCGGTATCAAAGCACCGAAAAAGCCGGTCTTACGATCGGGCAGGTCCGCCGCCTCAAGTTGAAGTGGGCCCTTGGTTTTCCAGGGGACGTCATTGCCTTCGGGGCGCCCACCGTTCTGAATGGCACCCTTTTCGTGGGCAGTGCCGGGGGTGTCGTTCAGGCCGTGGACGCCCAAACCGGGTGCCTCTATTGGGTGTTTCATGCGAGCGGGCCGGTGCGTTCCGCGCTCCGGGCGATTCCCAATGGCTCTCGTACCTCGCTCGTGTTCGGCGATCAGACCGGTTGGGTCTATTCGCTGGATGCGCGGACCGGCAAGCAGCTTTGGAAACGAAAGGTGGAAGAGCACGAGGCCACGCGGCTCACCGGTTCCCCCGCCGTACGCGATGGCGTCGTCTTCATCCCGGCTGCGTCTTGGGAAGAAACCCGCTCGGTCGACCTTCAGTACCCGTGCTGCACCTTTCGCGGCAGCGTCACCGCGCTGCGCGTCCGGGATGGCTCGGTGGTCTGGAAAACCTACACGGTGGATCCGCCCGCTAAGACCGGCGTTACCAGCGCGGGGACGGACCAGTTCGGTCCTTCCGGCGCCGGAGTGTGGTCCGCCCCGACCGTGGATGCCAGGCGCGGAGTCCTCTACATCACCACGGGAGACAATTACTCTTATCCCGCGACCGCGACCAGCGATGCCGTCATGGCGCTCGATTTGAAAACGGGCCGGATCGTGTGGTCCCAGCAGACGACTCCCAAGGACGTCTACAATTCGGCCTGCGGCGGCCACACCGCCAACTGTCCGCCCGATAATGGACCGGACCACGATTTCGGATCGTCGGCTCTGCTGGTTCATCTCGCGGGAGGCCGGGATCTTCTCGTCGCCGGACAAAAGTCTGCGATGGTCTATGCTCTCGACCCGGATCAAAAGGGGAAGATCCTGTGGCAAACTCGCGTCGGGAAAGGGAGCGCGGGCGGTGGAGTTGAGTGGGGAATGGCCAGCGATGAGCAACAAGTCTACGCCGCCGTCTCCGACGCAGTTCGCCAGCAGGGGAGAAACGACGGGGCGGCTGTCGGTGGCGCCAATTTCGATCCCGTTCAGGGCGGCGGGCTGACGGCCTTACGCCTCACCGATGGCGGCAAGGCCTGGTTCGTGCCGG
>JBGPHB010000783.1:0-3324 GCA_041484155.1 Bryobacteraceae bacterium | reverse complement strand
CCGCGCAATATCCTCATCCGTGCGTTCGTGCGCTCCTATCAGCGCAACTTCAAGTTCGCTAGCCAGCGCCTTCACGCCCTGAATGCGCATCACTGCGCGCTCGGCAGCCAGCTTCTCGGCGTAGCTTCGCACGCGACCCGTCAGTGTCACGATTGCGTCTTTGACGCTGACCCCGATCGACGCTTCGTCCACGCTCGGCTGCCAGCTCAGTTCATCCTCGACGTGTTTTTTGAGTTGAATGTCGCCACCCATGATTGGTTTCTCCTTCGCCTTCGCTGATGCAATTGCTGGGCCGTAATGGGGCCGTTCAGGTTCGTCACGAAGAGCGCGTGAACGCGGAATCCTGCGTCAAATCGCACACACGTGACGCTACTTGGGGGATTGCCCATAGATTTAATTGGAATATCGCAAGACGGCGGCGATGGGGCTTGAAACACCAAGTTCCTCTCGATCCAGCACGTAAACTTCGCCGCGCGCGCGGATGGTCTCCACCGCGGCCGCGTTGATCAGATCTTGCTCGCCCTCGATGCGCGCGGAATCCGTTGGGAACAATGGACCCAGCAGGCCCTCATACTTGACGTCTCTTTCCAACAGCAACCTGTGGACACGGCCTTCATGCGCGGCCTCCAGTACTTTACGGATGCCGCTGATGACGTGGTCGCGACGGGCGGTCTCCTGGAATTCACCAAGCACTCTCTCCGCTTCCCCTCGCCGTGCCGTCATGACCGCTTCCCTGGCGCGTTCCCCTAGTTCAGCCCAGGTGAGGTGCTCGGGACTCGCCGGCTTGGCAGCTAGGACTCGCGGGTATTCTGACACCGAGCTGTACGCGGCCTGCTCCTCCGCGACGCCCACCAGTACAAGCGGCGTATCGCTGAGAACAGCGATCAACTCGCGGTCGACGAGCTGCAAATACTGATGCAGCCTTTCGTGGACCATATCCCGCTCCGAACCGGTTCCAAAATGTGTAGGTCCTACCTGGAATGCCGAAGAGCCCGCTGACGAGCGGTTCTGCAGGTCATGGTCGGGCTGATCGAAGGCTAGAGCGTTCTCGAAACTCTTGGGAACGCCAGGGGGAAGGGGAACTTCAGTGCACTGGCCGTCGGACCATCGGCCCAGGCGAAGGAGTTTTTTAGTGATTGCCAGGACGTAGAACTCCCGCTGAGGCATCAGGTGTTCAAGCAACGGCGTGATATGTGGGTGAGATGCCACAATCAGACGTTCACCAGTTGGGGCAATCAGCCGAAGATGACGGAAGATGCCCGGGCTGACGAAGATCACCGAGTCGCCCCCGCCGGTAAGGTTCGCCGGGTTGCCGGCCAGCTTTTCCAGTGGCTTCAGAAGCTGGCCGATGGGACCTTGATACCGCCGGCGTTCTAGTTCGTGCGCAGCATTCCGGAGGACTGTTTTCAAGCGCTCCACGCGGGGCAAATCCGCTGAGCCCGGGTGGCGGGCGGGAAGAAAAACCGTAACGAAAGGCCCGGGAGCCCTGCAGATCGCTTTTAGGGAATCGTATGCCATCAAATCCAATGCCGGTTGTGAGGATGCTTGTCGTGCGGAAGCTTGTGGCTGGGCGGGTATCATCGTCGACTCTCCACGGAATCGCATGCACGACGATTGCCGAACCGCAGACGCTCAGGCCAGCAATTCCGCTCGGGTCTGGAGATAGGAGAGAATTTCCGCCCGGGACAGCACTCCATCAAGACTGCCGTTCGAGATGACCGGAAGCTGATTGATATTTTCACGGCCCATCGCCTCCAGTGCTTGGCTGAGGAGCGTATCCGGCGAAACGCTGTGCATGGTCTTCCGCGGACACATGACATCGTGCAGCGTGACGCGGGGCCATTGTGACCGGTCGACCTGTCTGATTTCAAGCGGCGTGACCAGTCCCGCAATACCGCCGTCCTCCGTGACGATGAAACAGCGCCTGCCTGTGCGGAGAAGTTCATGGTCCACGAAATCCTGGATATTCAAACCCCCGTCAACGCTCGGACAATCACGCGTCATCACATCTCTCACCCGCACATGTTCCAACGCCCGCCTCAGGCCCAACTGAACATAACTTTCCCCGGCGGCTTGCAGGAGGAACCAGCCAATAAAGGCGATCCATAGTCCGCCGAGGCCGCCTCCGCCGAAGTACTCGATGATTCCAAGCCCGATGAACCCGCCCGCGACGGCCTGGCCGACCCTCGCCGCAAGGCGCGTCGAACGGTCCATGTCGCCCGTCTTCCACCAGATGATGGCTCGCAGGATGCGGCCACCGTCGAGAGGATACCCAGGGAGCATGTTAAAGCCGGCTAGCCCGAGATTGATGTATCCGAGCCACGTAAATACGGTGACAGCGGGGTTCGATACGGCGCCGCCTGCAACCTTGACCCCGCCCAAACAAGCGAGCCCAAGCACCACGCTCGTCAGAGGCCCCACGAACGCCATCCAAAACTCGGTTTTCGCGTCGATGGCTTCTCCTTCGATCTGGGACACTCCGCCAAGAGCGAACAGGGTGATCTCGCGCACTGGCATTCCTCGCTGCCTTGCCACCAACGAATGCGAGAGTTCATGCAACAGGAGCGATACGAAAAAGAGAATTGCCGTCGCCACGGCCAAGATCACCACCAGACTCTTGTGCCACTGAGGATGATTCGCCTGAAAATCGCCGGCTAGCGAAAACACGATGAGTAAGGCGATCAGGAACCAGCTATAGTGCAGGCCGATCTTGATTCCGAAGACTTGGCCAAGCTTGATCTGCGATCGCAAGCCGCACCTCCCGATCTGACTCCATGCACCTCAAGTGCCACTATCTCCTGGGTGAAATGCCAACTCACGCATTCAACGCCAGGGAAGTTTGAGTTTGTCAGTGAGCCGCTGCAGCGTTGGCTTCCAGCTAATTCTTGTATTCCGCCGTAGTTAGGAGCTTCGGCTGTTTGTTGACGTGCTCGACTACGGCTTCGGTATACCCCAGCTCGTCCATGTATTGGTTGATTCGATCGATTGCGGTCTTCTGCCAAGGCGAAGCGGCATTTCTCGCGTGCTTGGGCTTTGCAACCTGCCGCCGCGTTGACGTGTTCTTTGATCTGGGTAAGTACGACGCTCTCCTGGTGATTTGGGCCGGATCTCGCCGTCGGCCCCGTGCATTCTAACGATGAGACCAAACGCAGAGCGGTTGAGCGGTTGGGCAGCAGTGACAAAGTAGTGACAATCGTTCCACGACGAACGAAATTTGCAGTATAATGTAGTGACAACGACCACAACTCATTGGATTCAGGTGAGTTAAAAACGGAGAGGTGGCTGAGTGGTCGAAAGCAGCGGTTTGCTAAACCGTCGTAGGGT
>JBGPHB010000782.1:0-3325 GCA_041484155.1 Bryobacteraceae bacterium | reverse complement strand
TTCGCCTGAACGTACATCACGCCATCGACCACCAGGGGACTGAACAAATACTGATTGCTATCGCCAGTCGGGTAGCTCCACGCGACTTGCAACTGCTTCACGTTGGACTTGTTGATCTGCTTCAGCGCGGTGTATTGCGATGAATCCGCGCCCCCCAGATACTCGCTCCACTGCGTGTCGGCAGCGATCAGCAGCGCCAACAGTAGAATCACGGACGGCCCGCCGGACCAACGAGGTGGGATGCGTCCCGCTGGTTTTCCTGGCAAATATATTCCATCAACTCGTCATTAGGCAGCAGGCGGTGCGAGGCATTGATCGTGAAAGGCTTGGTGTAAACTCCGGGATCGTCGATGGTGATTTCCTCCGTCATGGTCCCGAGGTCCACTCGCGTGTAGCGTTCGATGGTATGAAGCTGCTCTGTATGCGGGTGGCCGACAAAATCAAACCAGAATTTGTCGTTGAATCCAACGGTGTCTACCACCAGCGCGTCCTTGTCCCAATGGCCGATCGAGTCGCCGTACCAGGTGGGGTTCGGATCCTTGGGATGCTGGCGGCCATCCATGAAGATCTGCCGAAAGCTATGGATGTTCCCCTCGAATAGAAAGAAGATGTGCGTGGGGGTTTCAACGATCCTCCAGGGATAGGGAGCGTGCCTGGGCACGCCGGTCGGCAGGCAATTCGCCTCAGGATCTTCCTTCGACTGGCGCTTTTTCATCAACTCTACCGCGGAAGGTTTCAGCGGAACCGTCTCGCCCTTCTTGAGGCCGAGGGAGATGTCCTCAATCAAAAAGATGTCGCCGGGCCGCCAGACTCCGGAGTAATCTACACGCCCGCTTGGCAGACGCGGCGCAGGTCCGGTCGGCGCCGGAGGTCTCCTCGGAGGCGCACTCGCCGTGGTTTGAGCGGCGGCGGGCAATTGGGCCACCACGCACATCAAACCCAGAGCCGCCGCGAGATGCTTTCTCATTGTGAATTCTCCCGTCTCAAAAATTCTTCCACAAAACCTGCGCCTCGTGTGTGTGCTTCACTGCGAGGACTCTTGGACAGAGTGAACTACGAGGCCCGTGTACTACTAGAGTCCAAAATCTTAGCCGGCTGCGAAGACTTGGTTGCCGCTGCGTGGGGCAGCCAGTCATGGCGGCGAGCCGGCCTCCAGGCCGGCTTTTTTCGGATACATGAGGGCAAGAAAGCTCGCAGCCAGGACTGGCCGCCCCACGTTACTCCAGCCGGACTCCCATCGCCTCGCCGAACGCCTTTCGCACCTCTTTCGGCTGCCCCGCCTGAAAAATGTAATCACCCGTCAGTTGCCGGCCAAACAACGGATGCTTCATCAGCTCCACCGTGGCCAGCCCTTCCGTAAGCAGCTTCCTCTCCGCGATGGGCAAGGGCAGACACCGGTTCGTCTCGGGATCGCGGATGACCGCCTTTGGATCCTGCCCCTTGGCCACAGCATCCAAATCATTCAGGAACCGCTGCCGCAACAGGATGACGCCACGATCGCTGTTACCCAAGTGCTCTTGTGTCCGATCGGCGATGGTTCTCTGGCCGATCCACGCGACAAAGTCTTGATTCATGACGTGGGTCGAAATCCAGCGCCCCGTCGCCGCGTCGCGGACCGGTCCATGCCACGCCGGGATGCGCTCCTGAACGTAAGGCTCCCGCTCCTTGGGGACCCGATCGAAGGTCCAGGTCACGCTGAGCGTGTTCTCGTCGTCCACCGGCACGCGCCATTCGAAGTGATCGCCGGTGAACAGCGCGTTCGGCCACAGGCAGACGCGGCCGACGGTCCACATCGGATCCGATTCGGTCATCCCCTCGCGGAGGCGGCGATACACGAAGCCATAGTCGAACTCGTCGAATTCCAGCCGCAGGTGCCGGGGCGAATACGGTCCCAGCTCGTCGCGAAGCCGGACGCTCCAGTTCATGTGCATCCATTCGAAGTGCAGCGGATCGATCGAATTCTCCTGGCATTGAAACCAGTTGCACGGAACGTCCCCGAAAACGATCTGGACGAAACCGTTCTTCCATGTGAACGGCTCCCAATTGGGAACCAGCGGCGCCGGCTGTGGCCCCAGGTACGCCCAGATCAGCCCCGCCCTGGCTTCCACCGGATAGGCCTTGATCCGGACCTTGTCTTTGAAATGTGCCTGGGGCGCGGCGACGTCCTCATAGGGCTGCTCCGTGCACCGGCCCGTCTCGTCGAACATCCAGCCGTGATAGTTGCACCGCAGCCCGCACTGCTCCACGAAGCCGTAGGACATGTCGGCCCGGCGGTGGGGACACTGGCGATCCACCAGACCGAACGTGCCGCTCAGGTCCTTGTAAAGGGTCAGGTCCTCGCCCATCAGGCGGACCGGCTTGATGGTCTTGTCGTCAAACTCGGTCACCGCGGCGATCGGCATCCAATACCGGCGCAGCAATTCGCCCATCGGCGTCCCTAGACCAACCTGTGTAAGAAGTTGGTTCTTTGAAGCGTCCAGCATCCATCATCCTCCCTCGATCAAGAGTATAAGCCAATGTGTAAACCCCGCCCTGAGAAGCTGTAAGGAATTGTCCTCTTTTGTCCTCTCAACCCGCTCCCTTACGGTCGCGGTTCGGTAAGCGGCTGATTGCGCAGGGTGCCGATACCGAACCGCGACAGTAATGGAGCGGGCCGAACGAATTCCTTACACCTTCTGACGGGCGGGGCTTGCCAGCCCACAAAAGCCCTGCCCGTCAGGGCGGGGTTAGCACGTGTTCTCACGACAATCGCGTTGACCTTCGTGGGATAATGTTCCCACCGAGGAGGCAGAATGGTAATCGATTCTCACGGACACGTGACGGCGCCGGACAGCTTATATGTGTACAAGGCCCAGATCTTGTCCCATCGCGGCGCGCATGGACGCGGCGGTCCGGGTGCATCCGACGACGATATTCTCAAAGCGTTGCACGCGCCGGTCTTCGGCGGCTCCTCCCACTTGGCGCAACTCAAGGAAGCCGGCATCGACATGCAATTGATATCGCCCCGCCCCTACCAGATGATGCACAGCGAGGACCCCAAGCTGACCAAATGGTTCATCGAAGAGTGCAACAACCTGATCGCGCGACAGGCGAAACTCTGCCCGACCGTGTTCCGAGGCGTGTGCGGACTCCCGCAGAGCCCCGGCGTCAGCCCCAAGGAATGTGTAGCCGAACTCGAACGTTGCGTCAAGGAACTTGGGTTCGTCGGATGCCTCTTGAATCCGGACCCCGGCGAAGCGAGCGCACACGAAAGTCCACCGCTGGGCGACCGATTCTGGTATCCCCTGTATGAGAAGCTCGTCGAGCTGGATATCCCCGGTCACAT
>JBGPHB010000781.1:0-3326 GCA_041484155.1 Bryobacteraceae bacterium | reverse complement strand
GCCGTTGATGGACAGCCCGTTGCTCTGCGAGGAACCGGCGAGCTCGGTAACACCCGGAACGATCTTCGCCAGGTCCAGGAAATTGCGTCCGTTCAACGGCAGCTCGGCGAGCTCCTTTTGGCCGATGACCTGGCCTATCTCCGCGTTGCGCTGCTCGAGGACTGGCGTAGTAGCAACCACTTCCAGCTTGGTGGAGGTGTCGCCGACCTTGAGTTGGATGTCGTGCTTCACCTGTTGCGCAACCTGCACTTCGAGGCCGGTGGCTTCATAGGTTCGAAAGCCTTGCATCTCGGCTCGCAGAGTGTAAATGCCGGGAGGAACGATGGGGAACGCGAAGAACCCGGCCGCATCTGTCTTGGCGGATTTTTGCACGCCGGTGTCCCGGTTGATCAGCGTCACCGCAGCCGAGGGCACCACGGCATGGGATTCGTCGGCAACCAGGCCGGCGATGCTTCCGGTTGAGACTTGCGCCGGGATCGGCGAAATGGAGCACAACATCAGGCAGGCAACCTGGCTGGCCCGTCGTGCAAGGATTGTCATTCGATTCATATAAACCCCTTATATACTTAATGATACTGCCATATAACCCCAAGCGTCAGCGCGGGGAAGCTTTCACTGAGTTTCCACCGAGTGGAATCAGCGCCGGTCGAGGCCAGAAGCGCAGTGGCTTGTCAATTCAAATACAGGAACTCGTTCGTGGACATCAGCACATGGCACAGGCTTTGCCACGCGGTCTGATGCGCATCGGGCTTGCCTAGCTGTTTCTCCAGACCGCCGATGTAGGTGAGCGCCGTGTCCACTTCTCCGCCCTCGGGCTTCCGCGTCAAGACCATCAGGTAGGCGCGCTCTACCCGTTGCGCGTCCGTCAATGCGGCGTCGTCCAGCAGCCGTTTCGCAAGCCCGCGCGCCCGCTCAACCACGAAGCGGCTGTTCATCATGAAGAGCGCCTGCGGGGCCACGTTCGTGCGCGGCCGGCCGTCGCCTGGCGTAGTCGCATCGCCGTAGTCGAACGTCGACAGCACCGTGGGAATGCTGCCGCGGCGCACCGGAATGTACAGAGTGCGCCGCGCCAAATTGTCCGGATCGACTCTCTGACGTTGTCCCTTCACCCCGGCCGGGAGTTGCAGCGGCCCGCCGATGGTGGAATCGAGACTGCCGCCCAAAGCGATAAAGCTATCCCGGATCTGCTCGACCGACATGCGCACGCGGTTGAAGCGCGACCACAACCGGTTGGCCGGATCGGCTTCGAGCGCCTCTTTCGAAGGATGGGTACCCATCTGGTATGCGCTCGACAGCAGAATCATCCGATGCATCGCTTTGATCGACCAGCCGCTCTCGACGAAGCGCCTGGCAAGAAAATCCAAAAGCTCCGGATGGCTCGGTTTCTCCCCCGTCGCGCCCCAATTGTTCGGCGTCCGCACCAGCGCTTCGCCGAAGTGCCCCTGCCAGATGCGGTTCACCATCACGCGCGCCGTCAGCGGATGCTCGGGGCTCGCCAGCCACTTGGCCAGTTCCAGCCGGCCGCTGCCCTTGGTTACGGGTTGCTGCGACTCTCCCGCCAGCACGATTGGGAATTGCTTCGCCACCGGCTCGCCCGGACTGTTGTTATCGCCATGGAGGAACACCTTCTGATCCACCGAAGGCCCGTCGCAAACCGCAGTCGCCAGCGCCGGCGCCGGCGGCAACGTCGCTTCCAGATACTTCCACTCTTTGCGCAGCGTGGCCACACGCGGACTGTCCGCCAATTCCATCGGACCGCCATTGAACGTCGCCGCTACATAGAACGGATCTCCTTCCTCGGACTTCGGACGAGTCGGCAAATCGCGATCCTGCACCACCTCAATGGCAAACCGCTTCCGCCAACTATCGAGTTGTCCATCGAGCTTAGTAGCGGCCGTCACGTAACGCTCTTGATACTCGCGAGCCACCTGCTCAATCGTCGCGTCGGTGGCCTCGAGCCATTTCTTGAGATAGCCCTGCTTCGCCTTCTCGTCCGCCGAGCGCAGCCAGCGCACCCATTTCTCCGTGGCCGCGGAATCCGGCTTCATTCCCTGCTTCTCCACTTTCCATGCCGCGATCAGGAACTCGGCGATTTTAGGACGCAGCAGCCCGTACTCGCGCGCCTGGTCATCCGCCAGCGCATCTTCCATTTCCAGTCGCTTGCCATACATGCTCCAGCGGTGAGCCTGGTAACGTCCGAACGCCGCCGGGTCGAGAGGCGCGTCGTAGAGATAGGACACCGCGCCCGGCCGGCCCAGATTGCGGTAGATTTCAGTGCTGGCAAAGATTGACGCGAGCGAGTAGTAGTCCTTGGTCAGGATGGGGTCGAACTTGTGATCGTGACAGCGCGCGCAAGCGACCGTCAGTCCCATGAACGCCTTCGATGTCGTATCGATCTGCTCGTCCACGACGTCGTAGATCGCCTTCACGCGGTCCTGCTGCGCCAGCGGCTTGGGACCCAGCGCCAGGAAGCCTGTGGCCACGATGCCCCGCT
This sequence comes from Bryobacteraceae bacterium, assembly GCA_041484155.1. Lineage (GTDB taxonomy): Bacteria > Acidobacteriota > Terriglobia > Bryobacterales > Bryobacteraceae > Palsa-187. The sequence continues at coordinate 832 of JBGPHB010000781.1, read as the reverse complement.
CGTTGACGGCGCCCGGCTTGTCCGGCGGCAGCAGATCGCCCGCGATCTGCTCCATGATGAAGCGGTCATAGGGCAAGTCGTCGTTGAACGCTTTGATGACGTAGTCGCGATAGCGCCACGCGTTGGGGTACATGTGGTCTTCGTCCATGCCGGTGGAATCGGCGAACCGGGCGACGTCCAGCCAGTGGCGTCCCCAGCGCTCGCCGTACTGTGGCGCGGCAAGCAGCCTGTCCACCACCTTCGCAAAAGCTTCCTTCGAGTCGTCAGCTAAGAAGTCCTCGATTTCTTTCAGTGTGGGCGGCAGGCCTGTCAGATCGTAGGTCGCGCGTCGCAGCAGCGTCGATTTTGATGCGGGGGCGGCTGGCGGGATGCGCTTCTCTTCCAGCTTCGCAAGGAGGAATCGGTCGAGGGGACTTTGCGCCCAACGCTCATTTTTGACTTTCGGCGGGGCATGATCTCTCACTGGCTGTAAAGCCCAGTGGGGCAGGCGAATCGCCTGCCCTGACTGCACAGGCGAACCGCCTGCGCCACCTGCGCCACCTTCGATCCAGGATTTCAGGTCGGCAATCTCCTGATCGGCCAGCTTCCCCGCCGGCGGCATCTTGACCTTTTCCGAGTAGCTGACCGCCTGGTACAGCCGGCTATGCTCGACGTCGCCCGGCGACACCACCTTCGCGAAGTCCGCCGGCTTGGACAGGTTCAGCCCGCCCATCTGCGCCTTCGGCCCGTGGCAGGTATAGCACTGCGTCGCAAAGATCGGCCGGACCTTCTTCTCGAAGAACTCCACCTGTTCCACCGACTGTGCCAGTAGAGGGGCTGCCGCCAGCAATGC
>JBGPHB010000780.1:0-3341 GCA_041484155.1 Bryobacteraceae bacterium | reverse complement strand
TTGGGCCCTCCGCGCTGAGCAACGTCATGATTACCGGAATCAATATTCCGATCCGGATCGGGAACGCCACAGTGATGCCGGGCGACGTCGTACTCGGCGACGAAGAAGGCGTGTTCTTCATTCCGCCGCAGCTGGTGAAGGCTTCGATCGACGCCGCCGAGAACACCAAGGCGCGCGACGAGTGGATCAAGAAGAAGATGGACCTGCGCCAGTACAAATCGGGAGAATTGTACGGGCGTCCCAAGGATCCGGCCTTGATCAAGGAGTTAGACGAGTACATTAAGACTCACCAGCCTCCAAAGCAATAAGGCGGGCCGATGCAACTAAGTGCGGTTCCCGCAGGGATCCGGCGCACCCGATTAGACCATGACTGAATTTCTGACATGGAGGCGACGAATGCGCGTTAAGGCAGCCGCAACTCTACTCGGATTGACGCTTGCGGTGGCGGCTCGTTGCGGAACGTTCTCAAGACGATCGGAAGACAGGGCACGCCTCCTTCAATCGGCTTGCCGGCTCCAAGCGTGCTCGTCGGCGACGCAGGCGAAGGCAGAGCGTACTTCTCCACGAAGTGCGCCAGTTGCCACTCCGCGACGGGCGATCTGCAAGGCATCGCCACGCGAATCTCCGATCCGAAAACCTTATAGAACAGCTGGGTATCGGGCGGAGGGCGCGGACGCGGCGGCGTGCCTCCGGCTCAACCCAATGCTCGCACCGTGACCGCACGGCAAGTGTCTATGTCAGTCCGGCTACACTCTTAAATTATGCTCCTTAACAGAAGAGATTTCGGAAAGCTGCCGCTGGCGGCCGCGCCGTTGGCTAGCGCGCGGGGCGCCAAGATGATCGATTCGAAATTCCACGGCGTGCGGATCGGCGCCATCACTTACAGCTTCAACAGGATCGCCGGTCCGGATGCCCAGGCCATCATCCGCGCCTATGTGGAAATCGGATTGGGCGAAGCCGAGCTCATGTCCAACCATTGCGAGGCGCTGGCTGGGGCTCCTGCCGTCAGCCGCGGCGTCGGTCGCGGGGTCACTCTAACGGCCGAGCAGCAGGCGGAGCGTCAGGCGCAACAGGAAGCGCTTCGCGCCTGGCGCTCGGCGACCAGCGCGGCTACCTGGAAGGGTGTCCGGAAGATGTTCAACGACGCCGGCGTCAAGGTCACGATTCTCTGCTACAACATGAGCGACAACATGAAGGACGAGGACATCGAGTACGGTTTCTCGATGGCTGCGGGACTACGTGTTCAGGCCATCAGCACCAGCACTACCCTTACAATGGCCAAGCGCATCGCCCCTGTCGCTGACCATCACAAGCTGCTGGTCGGGTATCACGGTCACGACGCCACCAACGACCCTAATCAGACGGCGACGCTAGAGAGCTACGCGACCTTGATGGCCTACGGAAAGTACAACGGCGTCAACCTGGACATCGGCCACTTTACCGCCGCCAACTACGACGCCGTGGCCTTTATCAAGGAGCACTACGCCAAGATCACCAACCTGCACGTCAAGGACATGAAGCGCGACCACGGCTCTTACACTCCCTTCGGCCAGGGCGACACGCCGATCAAGAGAGTCCTGCAGCTGCTCAAGAAAGAAAAATACGATTTTCCTGGCAACATCGAGCTCGAATACCGTTTCCCGCCCGAATCAAATCTGATCGCCGAGATGAAGACCTGCTTGGACTATTGTAAAAATTGTCTGGCGTGATACGTCGCAAGCGTCCATTCGTCGCTGAAGGTATACTCTCTGCAATGTACTTTGAGGCCGGGCCGCCTAGCCTTAACCGCGCCATAGTCCTGTCCATCGTGGTCATCGGCGTAGTCTTCCATACGGCTCGTCCCCAGACACGTGGCTCCCCGGCGCCTGCGGTGCTTTCTGTCGACACGTACGTTGACTCATCGCTATGTGCGCAATGCCATTCGAGCCAGGCCCACACGTATCGACTGACAGGAATGGGGCGGTCCTTCCATCGTCCTCAGCCGGACGATGTGGTCGAGGATCACTCACGCGGCAGCTCCTATTATCACGAGGCGTCTCAGACCCATTTCGCGATGATACGGCGTGACGGCAAGTATTATCAACGCCGTTACCAGATTGGCTACCAGGGGAATGAAATCAACGTCGAAGAGAAGCAGATCGACCTGGTAATGGGCTCAGGAAATCACGCCCGCACCTATTTGCACCGGACCAGCCGGAATGTTCTCCAGCAACTGCCCTTGGGCTGGTATTCGGAAAAAGGAGGGCATTGGGGGATGAGTCCCGGCTACGATCACCCCGATCATGAGTACTCGCGTCGCCAGATCACTTACGAGTGCATGTTTTGTCATAACGCATTTCCGAAAATCCCCGCGGCCAACCAGGAAGCCGGTGCGGACCCGATTTTCGAGGGAGCGATTCCCCAGGGGATCGACTGCCAGAGGTGCCACGGCCCCGGCGGCGCGCATATCGAGCGGGCTCAGTCCGGGAGAGCCGAGCGCGACGCAATCCGCGCAGCCATCGTGAATCCCGCGCGCCTCGCGCCGGACCGCGCGATGGACGTGTGCGCGCAGTGTCACCTGGAGACAAATACCACCGTTCTGTCGCACTCTATTCTTCGTTATGACCGGGGACCTTTCTCTTACCGCGCCGGGGAACCGCTCAGCGCCTTCCGATTGACCTTCGACCGGCCGGCCGATAGCGCGGCGCGGTTTGAAATCGTAAGTTCCGTATACCGCCTCCGCCAGTCAGCCTGCTTTCTGAAGAGCGCGGGGAGAATGCGCTGCACCACTTGCCACGATCCGCATAGCGTTCCACCGGCCGAAACGGCGGCGCAGCGCTACAACGGCGTCTGCCGCCAGTGCCACGGCTCGAAGTTTGATCGATTGATCGCCGCGGGCGCGCACACTACGTCCGCTGACTGCATCGGCTGCCACATGCCTAAACGCCGGACTGACGACGTGGTGCGCGTCGTGATGACCGATCACTATATCCAACGCAAGAAACCCGAGGGCGACCTCCTGGCGGAGTTGCCCGAAAGACCCGTGGTTGACGCTAACCGTGAACAGATCGTGGCCTACGCTCCGAGACTCGGCCGAACCGCGCAGGATCAGCTGGATCTCGCCGTGGCGCAGGTGCGGGAAGTAGGCAGCCGTAATACGGGAACTTCCCGATTGGCTAGGCTGATCGAGCTCTACCACCCCAAGCGCGCCGACTACTACCTCGAGATGGCGGATGGGTTGGAAGCGGAGGGCGAGTCCGACAAGGCTCTTCCTTTTTATGACGAAGCGGCCCGGCGCAGGCCAGGCTCCTCCGTTATCCTGCGAAAATTGGGAACTGCCCTGATGGAGACCAGACAGCTCG
>JBGPHB010000779.1:0-3342 GCA_041484155.1 Bryobacteraceae bacterium | reverse complement strand
CGCGCTGAAGATCGAAGGCCGCTATAAAGACGCCGACTACGTTGCCATCACCACCCGCGCCTATCGCAAGGCAGTGGACGAAGCTTGGGCCGGCCTGCCTCCGAGCCTAGACCGCACGGAGGAACTGCAACTCGAACAGGTGTATTCGCGAGGGCTCGGCCCATTTTTTCTCAGTGGTACGAACCATCAGGTGGTGGTGAAAGCGCGGGCGCCACGTCACCGCGGCGTTCAGATCGGGCGCGTGGTGGATGTCGATTTGGATGGTGTGACGATAGCGCCTGGCGAGGTCCATGAAATCGCGCCGCTCAAGGCCGGCGATGGAGTGGTCTTCGACGCCGCTGACTGGCGCAGTCCGCAAGAGCCCGAGGAAGGTGGACGCATTTTCGAGGTATTGCCGAGGCTCGATGGCAGGCTGGAGCTGCGGTTCGGAAATGGCGCCGTCCGTTTCACGCGAATACGCGCGGGCGACCTGGTCTGGCGAACGAATGACCCTGAGTTGGAACGCGTTGCCCGGCCCTTTACTCAGGCCACGGCGCCGGTTCACAAGCAACCGGTCCGAGTACGCGTCCGTGCGCACGAGGGTACACCGTTGGTGACTGAATGGTCACTGCCCAACGTACAAGTGACAGTGGAATCCGCCGCGATCCTGCAAGCCGCGCAAAACCGCCGTTTGTCCGTGAGTCTCTTGCGGGAGCAGTTGGGACGATTGGGGAACACGCCCTACGAGCTGGGGGATGTCGACCTCGACGTAACCGGATCGCCTTTCGTGCCGGCATCCGTGCTGAATCAGATGCGCCGCGAGGCGGTGGAACAGTTGCAGGCGCTACAAAGCCGGCCTCCCACTGTGACCATTCGCGACCCGCTGGCCTCCCTGGCGGAATTGCATTCCGAAGTTGCGGCCGAGTCTGGTGAGCCGGAGCTGCATGTGCTGGTTCGCACGCCGGAGCAATTGGAAGCTGCGCTCGTACTGGCTCCAGCCAGCATCACGCTCGACTATCTCGATCTTTACGGATTGCGGCCCTCGGTGGAACAGATCAAGGCGAGGGGCGTCGTGGCCCGAGTCGCCAGCCCCCGCGTTTTGAAGCCGGGAGAATCTCGCATTCTGAATTTCCTGCTGAGCCTCGAGTGTTCAATTGTGGTGCGCTCAGCCGGGACGTTGCAGGCCCTTCGCTCGCGGACCTTAATCGGCGATTTCAGTTTGAACGCGGCGAATTCGTTAACGGCCGCGACCCTGTTGGAGCTGGGCCTCTCACGCATCACGCCGACGCACGACCTGAATGCCGCGCAGGTAGCGGACCTCGCCCGGAAAGCGGGTGCGGAGAAGATCGAAGTGGTCGCCTACCAGCACTTGCCCGTGTTTCACACCGAACACTGCGTGTTCTGCCGCTTCCTGTCGACCGGCACGAGCTATCGGGATTGCGGAAGACCGTGCGAAAAGCATCGCGTGGCATTGCGCGACCACGTCGGACGCGCCCATCCCGTGATGGCGGACGTAGGTTGCCGCAACACGGTATTCGGCGCCGAGGCGCAGCAGGCCAGTGCGCATCTGGAAGCCTGGCGGCGCGCCGGAATCCGCCACTTCCGTCTGGAGTTCGTCCACGAGTCGGCGGACCAGGTGCGGCAGATTTTCCGGGCATTCGAATCGGCGCTCCAGGGGCGCACTACTTTCTCGCAACTGGGTCAGAAGCTGAAGTGCATCGCCCCGGAAGGAACCACCGAAGGCAGTCTGTTTGTTCCCAGCGGCTATCTTGCCTTGCCGGTGTTGTAGCACATGCTTCAGCCTGTCGCTAGGTAATCGGCGGATCGAACGTCCCGATCGAGAACAACGAAAACTCGTCTTCCGGCCACTGCGACGGCTTCAGTTTCTCCGCACGCAACTGCTGATACCTCCCGGCGTAGAACAGCAGCGGCCTACCGTCGCGCGATTCGAAGTGCTCCACGCGGCCAATGTACAGGGTGTGGTCGCCGGCCGGGTGGGCGTCGATCACTTGCACCACGAAGTACCCCACGGCGCCATCCAATAACGGAATGCCATGACGAGTGATGAAGCGAAGGTGCAGTCCCCCGACAGTGCGCCCGGCAAAGTGGTTGCTCAGAGGCTCTTGATCCTCGGCCAGCACGCTCACGCCGTAGCGGCCGACAACCGGCAGGATCCGATGCAGGTACGACCGCTTGTCCAACGACACTAGCACCAGCGGCGGATCTAGAGAAACCGACACGAACGCATTGGCCGTCATGCCGTGCGTCTGCTCTTCGTGCTGGGCCGTGACCACCGTCACGCCACTGGCGAATCGTCCTAACGCATTGCGGAAATCGCGCGTGTTGAACGAGTCATTCGCCACTTAAGACTTGCCGGCCGCCTTCCTCATGACTATATTGATGTCATCCGGATTTATCAAGTCCGGCACGGTCCAGCCATCCAGGTCGTATTCGGACATGCACTGTTCGGCGAAGCCTTTGTACCTGGCGGACTGGCCCAGCGCATCGGCCACCATCAACACTTCGAAGCGGATGCTCTCGTGATTGCCAAAGTAGTTGCGCTCGTATAACTCGTGCCGGCCACCAAATTCCGTGCCGATCGCGTCCCACATCAGCTTCATGAGCTTGACGCGGTCGACCGCGGAATAACCGTTGGAGCCGCGCACGAATTGATCCAGGTACCCGCGGATTTCCGGCACTTTGAAGTCGGCGGCGTGGGACGGAAGGTAGATCAGCGCGCTGGCCAGCACGTTCTCGATAATCTCCTTCAGGCGCGGATAGATCGTGCTGGCCGCGACGCGATACGCCAGCCCGTAATCCAGGTTGGGCAGCACATAGCCGGGCGTCCAGGGGACCGTGGTGCGGGCCATCGCGTCGGTCAGGCCCCAGAACAGGTTGCGCCACGCCAGGATTTCGCCCACCTGCGCCTGCACGCCGCGGAAATCCTTGGAGCCGGTGGCCTCCACTCCCTTGAGCAGCAGCCCGGCGATGAAATCGAGTTTGACGGCGAGCCGCGTGCACCCGTGAAACATGAAGCGCGGCAAGAACCCCGAGCGCGGGAAAAAGTTGTTGACCTTGTCGATATCGCCGTAGGCGAACACATTCTCCCACGGGACAAACACCTTGTCGAAGACGATGATCGAGTCGTTTTCGTCTAGCCGGCTGGACAGCGGGTAATCGAAAGGGCTGCCCATCGCCGCCGCGGTCATCTCATAGGACGGGCGGCAGAACAGCTTGACGCCGGGCGCATCCGTGGCCACGATGCAGACGAAAGCGAAATCCTTGGTCTTGATGGGTAACGCGCCGTTGGTGGCGATGAAGTTGAAATGCGTCAGCGTGGAGGTGGTGGCCACCACCTTGGCG
>JBGPHB010000778.1:0-3345 GCA_041484155.1 Bryobacteraceae bacterium | reverse complement strand
CAGCCTGTGAAACCACGCCCTGACGGGCCGGGCTTTATCGTACGTTTACAATACCCCGCAAGCCCTGCCCGTTAGGGCGGGGTTCTGTTTCACAAATGTAGAAACTCCAGGCCCCGCCCGTAAGGGCGGGGTTAGCCGGCCAGAAGGCCGGCTTTCAAGCTAAAGCTCGCCCCACACCTATTTCCGGCCGAGCGACGCCCGGATCTCGGCGACTGACGTGAGCCGGTCGGGGTTCAGGCTGTGGATCGACATGATCCGCTCGGGCTCGAGCTTCAGTCGTTCGATGTTGTCCACGAACACCATCGTGCCGACCACCGGCGGATCGGGTACCGGGTTGTTCGGCGCCGGCAGATTGAACATGTCGGCATACACGAGGATCTTCTCCTTCGGGAGGTATCCAATGACGATACCGTCGGCATGCGGAAGCCCCTTGATCACATGGATCTCGAACGTGCGGGTGGCGTCCTGGAAGACGCGCTTATCGCCCGTGAAGCCCTCCATCACCGGCTTCTTCCCGGCCTTGGACAGGGAGTCCGGAGCGAGCGTGCGGGGCGCGGAGAGCGCGTTCATCAGGAACGCCTTATTCACGGCGGGCGTTACGATCGTGATCCCTTCGGCGACCACAGCCGGCAGGCCGCTGGTGTGATCGAAGTGGTGGTGCGAGATCACGCCGTAGCGGATCGGCTTGTTCGGGATGACTTTCTTGGCCTCGGCGATGACGGCCTGCGCGCGCGCTTCGTTCTGCGGTCCAGGTTCGAAGAGCACGATGTGGTCCGCGAACTCCACGGCCATGGCGTTGTACGCGCCGTTGATGCGGAAGACGCCGTCGGCAAGCTTCTCCGAAGTCGGACCTGAGGCCGCAGGCGGCGGACCGCCGGGTCCACCGGGGCCGCGTCCGCCCGGAGGCGCCGTCAGCAACTGCTGAAGGTTCGCCGGATTCGCATGCGCGCCCAGGATGTAGGCGCTGAAGGTCGGCCACGCGCCGCGCTTCTGGACCACCTGCGCCGGGAACTTCAGGCCGTTGGCGCCATCCCGATACTGCGTATACTCCGCCTCCACGAGCATGTCGCCGAAGATCGGGTTCTCCAGCCAGGTCTGGACCTTCGCGACCAGGTTCTGGCCGTTGATGTAGCCGACGACCTTGTAGGGCTGGCCGCCAGGCGACTTCACCGGCGAGTTAAACGTGACCACCTGGTAGGGCTTCTGCACCTTCACGGTGGCGTTGTTCGCAGCGGCGCCCTTGAGGAATCCCCACGGCGTAATCCAGATCTCGAGCTGCTGCGCCCACGCCATGTTCTGGGGTGTAATGTTCTGCTGCCCGGGAGTCGCTGTCGCCGCACCGCCGGTCACCGGCACGGCGTAGTTCGTCCACGTAGCGCGCGAGGCCGGCTGGTTGAAGTCGATCGCGCGCACATAGTCATTCGCGCCGGCCATCGGCCACGGCTGGTTAGCGTTGTTGTTCTGCCCGAGATTGCCATTTTGGGCGACGCCGTAATAGTGAATCGAGTTCAATCCCTCGACGCCCATCGCTTTTGAAGCCGTGCCGATCACCGTCTTGGCGTCCTGCGCGGCGACTGTTTGTGACAACACCCCGGCCAGCGCCAGGGCAACCCATGCTCTCCTCATCCTTGTTCCCTCCTGAGCAGTTCCACCTTCGTGAGTTTGCGTTCGGGGCAGGTGGAGCATTGTTGAATTATGTCACCCTTCGGCGCCGAATGCACTCACTCGAACTCGGGCTGGTGTCGGTCCTGCTTCCGGGTCTAAGCCCACCGGCTTTAAGGCGGTCAGGTTCCGTGGCGCGCGCCACGCTCTTCAGGCGACTTTTCAGCCGGTAGAACCCCGCCCTGACGGGCGGGGCTTTATCGTAGGTTTACAACACCCCGCAAGCCCTGCGGAAGGTGTAAGGGCCGCTCCATTACTGTCGCGGTTCGGTATCGGCACCTGCGCAATCAGCTGATTGCCGATCCGCGACCGTAAGGGAGCGGGTTGAGAGGACAATAGAGGACAACTCCTTACAGCTTCTCAGGGCGTAGAAACCACAACTTGTGGCATAATGCGGGAAACGGGGAGGACCTGGATGAAGACTCGTCTGAGTGTAATTGCCGTGGTGGCTGCTGTTCTTTCGACGCCCGCGGCGGCGCAGTGGCTGAAGTACAAGACACCTGGAATCCCGCGCACCGCGGAAGGTAAACCGGACCTCGCGGCTCCCGCGCCAAAGTTACCGGATGGCAAACCCGATCTGTCGGGACTCTGGCGAGGCAATGCCGGCGGTTACGGCATGAATATCGCTTCTGACTTGAAACCCGAAGAGATTCAGCCATCGGCGGAGGCGCTCTACAAGCAGCGCAATGAGAATTTCGGGAAGGATCATCCGGCATATCGCTGTATGCCACTTCCGGGTCCCTTGTACACCATGGGCATGTTCAAGATCATGCAGACCCCTGGCTTAACCTCGGTGCTTTCCGAGGGAGGCGCCTATCGCCAGATCTTCACCGATGGCCGCCCACTTCCGCCAGATCCGAATCCGACCTGGCAGGGATACTCGGTCGGGCACTGGGAAGGAGACACCCTGGTCGTCCAGAGCGCGGGGTTCAACGATCAGACCTGGCTCGACTCCGGCCATCCGCACACCGAGGCGTTGCGTGTGACCGAACGTTACCAGCGCAAGGATTTTGGGCACATGCAGCTCCAGGTGACCTTCGACGATCCCAAGACGTTCAAGAAACCGCCGACCATCTTGCTGAACGCGGAGCTCGCGCCCGACACCGAGATGCTTGAGGACGTCTGCAATGAAAACGAGCGGGACATCAAGCACATCGTCGTGACAGAGGAGGATCGAAAGAAAAGCCGGACGATCGTCAAGGTCGCGCCTGAAGTCCTGGCGAAATACGCCGGATCCTACGAAAGCGAATTGCCGGGCCCGGACGGCAAGCGGGCGACGTTCGCGGTTGCGCTCGAAGGGGATCAATTGATGATTCAGGTGGCTCGCGCGGGAAAGTTTCCACTTGTAAATACCCAGGTCGCATCGATTTTCTCGGCTTTCGGGGGCACCATTGAATTCTCCAAGGACGACAAAGGAGCGGTCACGCACCTGACGGTGCACATCGTGGAAGGAGATTTCAAGGCCCTCCGCAAAGGCGACTAGTGTGCAAAACCGGGACTGGCTGAATTTCGCCGGTTTTGCGAAATTCGTGCCTGTACCGGTTTTGCCCGTCCGAAACATACGCTTTGACAACGGGGCAAAAGGGTACAGGCACGAATTTCGCAAAGACGGCGAAATTCAAGCCAGTCCCCTTTTGCGAGTTACCCGTGAAGATGAATAATCCCGCGCTGGATCGCTGCGGT
>JBGPHB010000777.1:0-3345 GCA_041484155.1 Bryobacteraceae bacterium | reverse complement strand
GGTTGGTGGCTGGTGGATTGGCCCGATTCCGATAATCACTTTACGACGGGCCTCCAGCGCCTTACGCGGGTCGATACCGGAGAGCCGCGCCACTTTCGACTCACCGACGACCAACTCTTCGACAATCCCTGGATCTACGCGACCCAAGCCGGCTTTTGGGATTTGAGCGATGCCGAAACCGCGCGCCTGCGTGAGTTCCTGTTGCGAGGAGGTTTCCTGGTTGTGGACGATTTTTGGGGCCTCGACCAGTGGGAAATATTCCGGCGGACCATGGCCCGCGTGCTGCCGGACAAGCCCATCACCGATCTGTCCGAGTCCGATTTGGTGATGCACGTTCTCTATGACATCCAGGAGAAAGACCGGACGTTCATCCCCGGGTCGCGACATCTCCGGCGCGGGTCTGGAGGCACTATTCAGGTGGTGCAGCCCGCGGGCACTACTCCGGCGTGGCGGGCCATGTATGACGACAAGGAGCGCATGGTGGTGGCGGTGAACTTCAATACCGATGTCGGCGATGCTTGGGAATTTGCGGATGTTCCGTATTATCCGGAGGCGATGACTACGCTGGCGTATCGATATGGGATTAACTACATCATTTATTCGATGACCCATTAGTCTCCTGTCCCAGCGACGTTTCTACATTTTCTGAAGCAGAACCCCGCCCTGACGGGCAGGGCTTCTCGTGCGTTTGCAAGCCCCGCCCGTTAGGGCGGGGTCGCGTCCGTAGTCTGAGACTTATTTCACGAACCACTCGGACGGGAGACTAGCAGTACCACTACTGCCTAAGATCTTCGCAGGCAGCGAAGCTGACTGGCTGCCCACGGCCAGGTGCAGGCGAGCGCCTGCGTTACTTGCGCGTGTCTTTGCCGACGATGTGGCTCACGTCCTTGTTGTTCTCATTGCAGATGTATTCCATGATTTCTGAGTTCGTCAGGAGTGGGAAGTGGCCATACATCTTGAAGGGCTTGGTATAGGCTCCCGGGTCATCGATCGTGACCTCGTCCTCCAAGCGGCCGAGATCGAGACGGCGGTAGCGTTCGGTGACATGCAGCTTCTCAGTATGCGGGTGGCCGGCAAAATCAAACCAGAACTTGTCGTTGAACCCGACGGTGTCGACCACCAGAGTGTCACCCTCCCACTTGCCGATGGAGTCGCCATACCAGGTGGGATTCAGATCCTTAGGATGACTTCGCCCGTCCATGAAGATCTGGCGATAGCTGTGGATGTTCCCTTCAAACAGGAACACGATCACCTGGGGCGTTTGAATGATCTTCCAAGGGTAGGGAGCGATCCGGGGCACGCCCGTCGGCAGGCAGAGCGCCTCGGGATCGTCCTTAGACATGCGCTCTGCGGCGAGCTTCGCCGCCCAGGGCTGTATAGGGAGCACGTCCTTCATGGCGCTGGTAATGTCGTAAATGAAAGTGCGATCCGGGCTCCAGATTCCCGTCAGATCCGGCTTCCCGTCCGCGGCGCGCGGAAGCGGGCCTTTGGGCGCGTCCGGCCACTTTTCGATGACGTTGAGGGCTTCGCCACCTTGGCCGTAGGCGAACAGAACCGAGGCAAAGACAAGCAGTAGTGTGCTTCTCATGATTCGCCAGTATACCGGAATCGAGTAGACTTCCGGAATGAGGCGATTTTCGAGCTTGTTCTTGTTTGTGCTGCTGGCGGACCCGCTGTTTGCCCAGACCTGCCCGGCCCGCGATCTCTCTTCCAGTCCAGCGTGGAACGGCTGGGGCGTCGACGCGTCGAACACGCGCTTTCAGCCGGCCAAGGATGCCCAATTGCCTGCCGATCAAGTGCCTCGACTGAAGCTGAAGTGGGTTTTCGGATTTCCTGGCGTCAAATCGGTATTGGGACAGCCTTCGGTCGCGGGCGGACGCGTGTTTCTCGGGGTCGACACGGGATTGGTCTACGCGTTGGACGCCGCCACCGGATGCGTCTACTGGACATTTCAGGCTGAGGCGGGGGTGCGGACCGCGATTACCATCGCGCCGCCGGCCGTCTTTTTCGGAGACATCAAAGCCAACGTGTATGCGGTGGATGCCTCCACCGGTGCGTTGCTCTGGAAAGTCCGAGTAGACGACCATGCAACCGCGCGGATTACGGGATCGCCCAAGGTTTTCGAGGGCCGCTTGTATGTCCCGGTTGCCTCCGGTGAGGAGGGCGCGGGCGTCAATCCCCAATACCCTTGCTGCTCGTTTCGCGGAAGCGTCGTGGCGCTGGAGGCCGCCACGGGTCGTCAGACCTGGAAGACGTACACGATTGCCGACGCGCCCAAGCTCACCGGAAAGAACTCGAACGGTGTCGAGCGATGGGCTCCTGCCGGAGGCGGAGTGTGGAACTCGCCGACAATTGACCCGATGCGCCGGGCGCTCTACGTGGGCACGGGGGACGCTTACACTGAGCCTGCACCGAAGACCACCGACGCGATCCTCGCGATGGATCTGGATTCCGGCAAGATCCTGTGGTCCGTTCAGGACACGGAGAACGATGCATGGTTGGTGGGATGCGCGGGCGCGAATCGTCCCGAGAACTGTCCCAAGGAGTTGGGGCCCGATCACGACTTCGGTTCTTCGCCGATTCTCAAGACGCTCTCGAGCGGCCGCCGCATCCTGGTAGCGGGACAAAAGAGCGGGAACGTCTGGGCTCACGATCCCGACCAGAAGGGCGCCGTCGTGTGGAGGACAGCCCTGGTCAGTAACACCACCGAGTTTGGAGGAAAGATCGTTTGGGGCGGGGCGGCAGACGAACAAAACGCCTACTTCGGGTTAGGCACAGGAGGCGTGGCCGCAGTCCAACTGAGAGACGGCGAGAGGAAATGGTTCACGCCTTTGCAGCCGCTTCCGGCGCTCGCCCAGCACCCGGGGCAGGATGGTCCAGTGACCGCCGTTCCGGGCGTCGTGTTTTCTGGCGGCTGGGACGGCGTGTTGCGCGCGTTGTCCGCCAGCGACGGACACTTGCTCTGGGAGTACAACACGGTTCAGGAGTTCAAGACGGTCAACGGAGTTGCGGCGAAGGGTGGTTCGATGGGGGCGGCTGGTCCTACCGTCGCGGGAGGCATGCTGTTCGCGGGTTCGGGATACATTGGGGTTCGGAACGGAATCCCTGGAAACGTGCTGCTGGTCTTTCAATGAGACGTGGCCCGGTAATCCTCGGCATCTCCACCTGCAAGCTACTGGTCCACCTCTACGCCGGTCGCCACTACGGCTATTTCGTCGACGAGCTGTACTACCTCGCTTGCAGCCGGCATCTGGATTGGGGTTACGTGGACCAGCCGCCGTTGATCGCGTTGATTACCTGGATCGCGGTGCATCTGTTTGGCGATTCACTCCCGGCGATCCGTTT